>NZ_JAKMSF010000009.1:0-60823 GCF_025772505.1 Campylobacter sp. CNRCH_2016_3089 | reverse complement strand
AAAAAGAAGATAAAAAAGAAGATAAAAAAGAAGATAAAAAAGAAGATAAAAAAACTTCGGCACAAAAAGAGCTTTTTATTTTTGATGTTAAAAAATTAGATAATGGTGTTTTGCTTGATTTGAGTGAAAAAATTAGCCAAAAAGATATAAAAAATTTTACTTTAAAAGGTGATAATTTTCGTTATGTTGCAGATTTTGATGGAATTTTAAAAGGACCAAAGAGAAATTTTGAATTTAAAGATTTTGATATTATTGTATCACAATTTAATCCAACTAGCATGCGTTTAGTTTTGAGTTCTAAAAAAGAGTTAAAAGTAAAAATAGAGCTTAAAGATCAAAGTCTTTTTATGGGACTTGAAAAAATAGAAAAAAAAGAAGAACCTAAACCTATAGTTAAAAAACAAAGCGAGATTAAAAAAACAGAAGTTAAAAAAGAAGTTGTTAGAAATGAACCTTTATATATTTTAAAATCAAGTAAAGATAAAAGTGGTGTTAATTTAAAATTAAATAATGATATTGATATTGAAGATATTAAAATCAACTCTTTTAAAGATGGTAAAATGTATCGCTCTATTGTGAGTTTTGAAGCCATTCTAGAAGGCGATAGAAAAAAAATTGATATTAATAAAAATCAATCTATCACAATAGTGCAGTTTAATAAAACTACAGTAAGAATTGTTTTAAATTCTACTAGTGATTTTAAGACTAGTCTTGATTTGGATGATGATGAGCTATTTGTAGGATTTGAGAAAAAGATTAAAAAAACGCCAGTAAAAAATACTTCAAAAGCAGCAAAAGCTACTATCAAAAAAACAGGCAAAATTATAGTAATTGACCCAGGTCATGGAGGCAAGGATCCAGGAACTTTAGGAGATAAGGGTGTTAGAGAAAAGGATGTAGTTTTAAGTGTGGCTTTAAAACTTGGAAATGAGCTAAAAAAAAGAGGATATAAAATTTATTACACAAGAAGTACTGATAAATTTATAAACCTTAGAGATAGAACTTCCATGGCTAATGAGAAAATGGCAGATTTGTTTATTTCTATCCATGCAAATGCAGCACCAAATAAACAAAGAGCTAAGACTTTACAAGGAATTGAAACCTTCTTTTTATCTCCTGCAAGAAGTGAAAGAAGTAAAAAAGCTGCTGAAGCAGAAAATCAATCAGATTTTGAAGAAATGAATTATTTTTCCAAGCAAACATTTTTAAATTTTTTAAATCGTGAAAAAATAGTTGCTTCAAATAAATTAGCTATCGATGTGCAGAAAAAAATTTTGAGCAATGTAAGAAAAAAATATAAAGTTGTTGATGGTGGGGTTAGAGAGGCTCCGTTTTGGGTTTTAGTAGGAGCACAAATGCCAGCGATTTTGATTGAAACAGGTTATATTAGCCATCCTAGTGAAAGAAATAGATTGACAAATAAAAATTTCCAAGAATTATTAGCCATTGGTATTGCCAATGGAATTGAAAGTTATTTTTATAAGAATCAATGAAAAAAGCAAATATTATTATAAAAAATAATGCGCCTTTTTCTTTGGATTTTGATGATTATTATTTTAATTCTAGTGATGGTTTAAGTGAAAGCAAATTTATATATACAAATGCTTTTGACTTTGAAAACAAACAAACTATTGTAGCAGAACTTGGTTTTGGTATAGGCTTAAATTTCTTTCTTACATTAAAGCGTTTTTTAAAAGAAAAAAAACACAATCAAAGACTTTTTTATCTTAGCTTTGAAAATTTTTATATAGAAAAAGATAAATTAAGAGAAATTTATAAAAAACTTGGTTTTTATGAGAAATTTGAAGAAGTTTTAGAGCAATTTTTAAATTTTTATCCTCCATGTAAGGATGGGGTTTATAGGTTTTATTTTCAAGATTGTTTTTTAGATTTGGTGTTTGGTGATGCTAAAGAAAATCTACAAAATTTAGACTTTAAGGCAAATATTTGGTATTTAGATGGTTTTTCACCTTCTAAAAATCAAGATATGTTTGATGATAATATTATAAACGATGTTGCTAAAAATTCAAAAATAAATGCTAAGGTTTTAACTTTTTCTTCTGCTAGTGTTTTAAAAAAGGCTTTAATTAATAACAATTTTCAAGTGCGAAAGATAAAAGGTTTTAGAAAAAGAGAAATGATACAAGCCATTTTTAATGGTTTAGAATTTGAAGATAAATTTGCATATTTTAATACCCCATCTTTAAAAAAAGAGATTCAAAAAATAGCTATTATCGGAGCAGGTATAGCCGGAGCAAGCATGGCTTATGAGCTTTCTTTAAGAAATGTTCAAGTAGATGTTTTTGAAAAAGAAAATTCATTAGGAAAAGGCGCTTCTGGAAATATCAATGGAATTTTAAGCTCTTTGATTTTAAAACCCGATGTTTTATTGGGCGAGTTTTCACAATATGCTTTTTTAGAAGCAAGTAGATTTTATAGACAAATTTTAAATTTAATTCCACAAGGGGTTTATGAATTTGCTCATAATGAGCTTATGCAAGAGCGTTTTGATAGTCAAAAAGATAATGTTTTATTTGAAATTATTAATAATCAAGCCTTTTTAAAAGATGGATTTTGTATAAAACCTCAAGAGCTTGTGAAGACACTTTTGCAAAAAAGCAAGGCTAGGGTATTTTTTGAGTATGAATTTAAAGATTATTCTTATAAAAATGAAAAGTTTTTTTTAAATTTTAATAATCAAAAAATTTTAAAAGATTATGATGTGTTAATCTATGCTCAAGGTGCTGATGTTAAGAATTTTTTAGAGTATAAATATATGAAATTAAGTAGTGTAAGAGGTCAATGTACTCATTTAAAACCATTTTTAAAAAACCCGCATGCCTTATCTTCTAAAGGATATATTTGTCCTATTAATGAGGAGCTTAATTTACAACTTATTGGCGCAAGTTATGATAGGCTTAATCAAGATACAACGCTTTTAAAAAATGATGATTTGCAAAATATTGAAAATGTAAAAGAGTTTTTACATGATGAAAATTTAGAGATAATGGGCGGTAAAGTAGGATTTAGATCATATTCTAGTGATAGATTTGCCATAGTAGGTCAAGCCTATGATGAAAATTTTTATATGCAAAATTATAAAGCACTTTTATGGCATAAAAATAAAAATCAAGTCATACCAAATGATTTTATTCCTTTGTATTTTTCTATTGCTCATGGATCTAGAGCTTTTGCTAGTGCTATTGTTTGTGCTAGAGTGATGAGCTCATTGATTTTTGATGAGCCAAGAATAAAAAAAGAATTTTTACATGCCTTACATCCTGCAAGATTCTTAATTAGAAAGCTTAAAAAAGGACTTATTTAATCCTTGATTTATTAATTTTATATATTGGTATATTAAAATTAATATTTTAAGGAGGGTATATGAAAAGAAAAATTTTGCCAAATAATAATCAAAAATTTTTCAATGACGGACAAATGATTATTTCCAAAACAGATACTACAGGAAAAATCATATATTGCAATAGAATCTTTATTTCTCTTTCGGGCTATAGTGAGGAAGAATTATTGGGAAAACCTCATAACATAGTGCGTCATCCGGATATGCCAAAAGTTGTTTTTGAATTACTTTGGGAAAGACTTAAGAGTAAAAAAGAGATTATAGCTTATGTTAAGAATCTATCAAAAGATGGATCATTTTATTGGGTTTTGGCTTTTGTCAGTCCTTCGTTTGATTCCAAAGGAGAAGTTGTTGGGTATTATTCTATGCGTTTAAAACCCAAAAAAGAAGCAGTTGAAAAAATAGAAAAATTATACAAAGAGCTTTTGATTGAAGAGCAAAAAGGTGGAAAAGGTGCATCAAGGAAGAAACTTGATGATTATTTAAATACAAAAGGGATGAGTTATGAAGAATTGGTTTTATCAATATAATATCAATCAATCTGTAAATTATTTTGCTTTATTTTTATTTTGTTTGATGGCAATCTTGGAAATAGTAGAAAATAATATTTTTGGTTTTATTTTTTGTGTGATTGGAACTTTAGTGGTGTTATTTGGACTTGCTAGTGCTTATTATAGAAATAAAGAAGTTTTAAGGATTACTCAAGTTTTAAATGAGCTTACAAAAGGAAATTTGGAAGCAAGAATTACTCATATAGCTGTTCCAAAATCTGGAGTAGGAAAATTAAGTTGGGTTGTAAATGATTTAGCTGATCAAATGGAGGCTTTTAATAGAGAAATTCTTAATGCTATTTTAGCTGTAAAAGAACAAAGATTTTATAGAAAAGCAAGATTAGAAGGCTTAATGGGTACTTTCGCATATAATGCTAAAATTATTAATGAAGCTACTTTAGAAATAGAAAAAACTCAAAATTTATCCATAAGAAGTATTGTCGTTGAAAATGTTTCTAAGGATATGTCAGATTCTTTGCAAAAAGAATTAGCTTTGATTAATGTGAAATTAAATGATAATGCAAGCACTATGCATGATATATATGAGCAGGCAAATGATATTTCTACTCATTCTTCAAAAAGTGCCAAAAATGCAGAATTAATTTCAGTCGATTTGCAAAATTTAGGTGAAAATATCACTCAAATTCATACTTTAATGGATACTTTTTCACAGCAAATTAATAATGTTTCTTCTTTTATATCTATTATAGAAGATATTACAGAGCAAACAAATCTTTTAGCATTAAATGCAGCTATTGAGGCAGCGCGTGCAGGAGAGCATGGTAGAGGTTTTGCGGTAGTTGCAGATGAGGTAAGACATTTAGCTGAAAAAACTCAAGAGGCCGCCAAAGAAATTTCTGTGATGATTAAAGTATCAATAGAGCAAATGAGTAATATTAAAAATATAACTAATGAAGCTTATAAAGTTGCTAAAAAATCTAACTCAAGTTTAGAAGAATTCCAAGAGGTGTTTACCGGTGTTGATGAGAAAGCTAAAATTTTATTAGATGAGATTTCTAAGACAAGTGTTGATACTAATAAAATATTGCTTTATTTAGAGTGTTGTTTAAAAACATATTTAGCTTGCTCTTGTGTGATTAATTCCAAAATAGAAGATATAGAAGATAAAAATTTAGCCAAATTTGATTCTACAAGTAATATTTATGTTTTAAATCAAAATTTAAATTCTTATATAGAAAAATTATTTGATTGTATAAGAAACAATCAAATAGTCAAAGAGGAAAGAAAAATTTATGCACATATTAAGCAAATTCAAGATATAAATGAAAAAATGATAAGCGAAATAGAGCATAAAAAACATATTTAATAAGAGGTTAAATGAAAAAATACATTTTTTTAAGTTGTATATGTTTAAATGTGCTTGCTTCTAATTTAGAAGAAAGCTTAAGTGAGGGTGATGTTAATATAACTAAAGAACAAAAAACAAATGCAATTTCTAAACAAGTATTTTTTCAAAAACCGCAGGAGTATCAAGTTCAAAATGTTGATTTTGGTACTTTTGCTAGTAATTCTTTAGCACAGGTTTTAAATTTAAGCTCAAAGGATAAAACAGAAGCTAGTTTAGATTATAACGCTTTAAATGTAAATATTAAAAATATCAACTCAATTTTAGATTATGATAATGCTACTTTACTTTTAGAAAAACAAGCAAGAATAGGGCAGTTAGAGCAAGCTTATTCTTTGGGAATTATTAATCGTTATGAATTTGATGAAATCAATTTTGGTTTTAATTATTTTAACGATCAATATAAACAAGCTTATGCAAAAAATAGTTTTGGTGCTGAATTGCAATTTAGTCAATATTTTAAAGCATATGCTAATCATTATGATATAAAAGAAAATAATAGTGATGATAGTACAGAGTTTGGGGTTATATTTGATTTACCTTATTTAAATGTTTTAAATGTAAATTCTAACATGAAAGAAACACAAAATCAGTATAACATTACTTATTCTCCAATTTCTATTTTGGATTTATCACTTAATTATCAAGATGAAAAAACAAGTGCAAAAGATCAAACGGCAATGTGGGTTAAGTTTAGACTAAATTATGAACAAAGTTTAAGTAAGCAATTTTATAATAGCTTTTATCGTAAAAATAGTATAGCCGAGTTTAATCGCTATGATTTTGCTACTAGGACTTATTAATTGCTCATAAAACGAGTAATGTCGTTGTAAGTTACAAATACCATTAAGCTTAAAAGTAAAGCCATGCCAAAATAACTAAGATATTCAAAACATACTTTTGGTACTTCTTTTTTAAAAATTAATTCATAAAGATTAAAAAGTATATGTCCTCCATCTAGTGCTGGTATCGGAAGTAAATTTAGTACTCCAAGATTGATGGAAATTAAAGCTGTGATTAAAAATAAAACTACTATACTAGTATTTGCTGCTTTGGAGGTTATATCCACCATAGTGATGATTCCACCCATATTTTTAGCATCTAATTCCCCGCTGATGATTTTAGTAAGACCTTTAAAAATAAGCAAAGAAGCATTTATGCTTTCTTCATAAGCATATTTTAAACTACTAATTCCTGAGTGATAAATAGTAACAAACTCACCCTTAGGTGCTATACCAATAAGAGGTTTTTGAACTTTTTGATAAAACTCATTATAGCCTTGGTCAATTTGCGGTGTTAAAGTGATATTGATAAATTTATTATCGCGTTCTATGTTAAGTAGGATTGGTTTTGCGTGAACAAGTTTGCCAATTTCTTCAAAACTTTGAATTTGAACCCCATCTATAGCTAGGATTTTATCACCAATTTGTAAATTTGCTTTTTGTGCAGCTGAGTTTGGCGCTATATCTCCAACAACAGGTGCAAGTTTTTGAACTCCTAAAAAACCTATGGCTATATAAAGTAAAAATGCTAGAAAAAAGTTAAAAAATGGTCCCGCAAAAAGTATATAAATTCTAGCTAAAGGACTTAAAGTGTTATAGCTATTTGGCTCATAATTTTTTTCACTAGGGTTTAAATCATCTTGTCCTTTAAGCTTGACATAACCACCAAATGGTAGGGCGGATAAGCGATACTCTGTATTTTTGTAAGTTTTTTTAAAAATAGCTTTTCCAAAACCTATGCTAAAAATTTCTACATCAACTCTCATATGTTTTGCAGCTAAAAAATGTCCTAATTCGTGAAAAAAAATTAAAAAAGATATCACTAAAAGTGTTATTAAAAAACTAAAAGAATAAAATTTAAAACCAATAGCTAAGATAATAAATAAAAATAAATATGATTTCAATTTATACCTTTTTTTAAATGTTTTACATAAGCTAGTATGTATTCAAAAGCTGAATAAAGTGTAAGCACTAAAGCAATAAATAACAATGTATTGGCAAAAGGCCATTGCATGATTAAAAATATAATAGCTATCATTTGAAAGGTTGTTTTTATTTTGCCTGCAAAAGAAGCACTTACATCAAATTTTTCACTTACCATAACCACTCTAAAGCCGGTGATGAAAAATTCTCTTACTAAGATAATGTAAACCATCCATGGATCAGCTTTTTGTGTAAGTAATAACCCTAAAAATGCAGCTAGAATAAGCATTTTATCTGCTAAAGGATCTATAATAGCTCCAAGTTTAGTAGTTTGATTCCAAGTTCTTGCAATATAGCCATCGAAAAAATCAGTTAAAGCAGCTATGCTAAAAATAACACAAGCAAAATAATTTACCCAACTAGGATGGATATTTTTGAAATCATTAATAAGTAAAAAAAACAAAAGTGGAGCTAATAATATCCTTATAAAAGCTAAGATATTGGGTAAATTCATACTTTTAAAATCCTTTATAAAGCACCCTTAAGGTAATATTACTTAAAGGTGGTGCCACCATCTACGATCAAAGTATGGCCTGTGATCCAATTTGCCTTATCAGAGCATAAAAATAAACATGCGCCAGCTAGATCTTGTGGCTGTCCAATGCGGTTTAGCGGACTAAGATTGATAGTTGCATTTTTTACCTCTTCATAATTTGTAAATGCTTTAAGCGCGTCAGTATCAATTGGTCCACCGCTAACTACATTTACACGGATATTTTTAGAACCAAGCTCGGTTGCAGCATATCTTGCCATAGCTTCAACCGCTGCTTTAGCTGTACCATGACCAGCATAATTTTCAATATGAACTAAATTTCCTGTTGAAGAAATAGATAATATACTACCCCCACCAACTTTTTCCATTCTTTTTGCCGCTTCTTGTGCTCCAACAACAAAAGCATTTACGGTTGCTGTGAAAATATTATTAATACCTTTTGGCTTTAATTTCATAAATTTAGTATATCCACCTACAACGGCACGACCTGAAATGATAGCATTAGAGATGAAAAAATCTATTCTATCAAAATCTTGATCGATTTTTTCAAACAACTCTTTATATGTTTCTGGTTCAAGTATATTAAATTCATAAGCCTTTACTTTGATTTTATAATTATTTTCTAAATCTTTCACAATTTCTTGAGCTAAATCTGCATTAGAATTATAAGTAAAAGCTACATTGGCTCCTGCTTTTGCAAACTCATATACAATAGCTTTACCAATCCCTCTTGTTCCACCGCTAATTACTAAAGTTTTATTTTGAAAAAAAGTATCCATTAAAATCCTTTTATGTTATAGTTTTTCATAATCGCTTCTATTTTTGTTAAATTGCAATCACTAGGTTTGCAAAGTGGCAAACGATATTCTAAAGTAGGGGTTAAACCTGCTATATACATTGCCGCTTTAATAGGTATAGGATTGCTTTCACAAAATAAAATTTTATTAATATTATATAACTCATCATTGATTTTTTTAGCTTCAATGTATTTTTCTTTTAAAGCTAGATGAGTTAATTTTGAAATCATATCAGGAAGTAAATTTGAAGTAACTGAAATCACACCCTTACCGCCATTTGAAAGTATAGGATAATTAATCGCATCTTCCCCGCTTAAAAGTATCATTCTAGGTTCATGCGCTAGCAAATCAACGCACTTATCAATGCTTCCACTAGCTTCTTTTACTCCGTAAATATTTTCACAATCTCTAAATAATCTTATAATAGTTTCTGTTTGAAGCTCACACCCTGTTCTTCCTGGGACATTATATAAAAGTACAGGTATATCTATACTTTTTGCTATTTCTTTATAATGAAGATATAAACCTTCTTGTGTGGGTTTGTTATAATATGGAGTAACGCTTAAAATTCCATCAGCTCCATGCTCTTGTGCAAACTTAGCCAAACTTACAGCTTCATGTGTGGCATTGCTTCCTGCTCCTGCTAAAACCTTACAAGAACTTCCTTTGCATGCATCTAGTGCTATTTCTATACAAATTCTATGTTCTTCATGGGTTAAGGTGGCACTTTCTCCGGTTGTTCCAACAGGCACTACTACATCAATTCCATTTGCGATTTGTCTTTTGATGAGTTTATGGTAAGTTTGCTCATCTAATTTTCCATTTTTAAACGGAGTTATTAAAGCTGTCATTGCTCCTATGATGATGTTATTGTCCATTTTCACCCCTTTTTAAGATTATTGTTGTAGATTTGTCTTCATTGAAGTATTTTCTAGCACAATGAATTAAATCATCTTTGCTTAGATTTTCTATATTTTTTTTATAATCAAGCAAAGGTTTTAAATCACCCTTTGCAAGATAAGATCCATAAATATTTGCAACGCTACTTGCATTGCTTAGTGAAAAAATAAAATCACTTTTTACGGTATTTTTGATTTTTTCCATGATAGCATCATCAAATTTGGCATTTTTTACATCTTCAAGAATTTTCAAAAGCTCTTTTTCAACATCTTCTGCTTTTATACTTTCATTACAAACACAAATAAATATAAATAAATTCTCATCTATATTTTCACTTGCATAGGCATAAAATTCATTGATTAGTTCTAATTTATCAATTAAAATTTCACTTATTAATGAGCTTTTTCCATTTCCTAAAAGCTCACTCAATGCGCAAAGTTTTGGCATATCTTCATGATTAAATGCAGGAATTTTGTATGCAAGTGCTAGTAGTTGCGTATCGCTTTCTTTGTGCAAAATCACGCGTTTAGCACCATCTTGTTCAGGTTCTTTTTCATGAACTATAGGGATTTCTTTGGTGTTTTTTATATCTTGAAAATGTTTTTTAGCAAGATTGAAAACTTCATCTTCATTAATATCGCCACTCACAAGCAAAATAGCATTTTTGGGTTGATAAAAAGTTTGATGAAAATCTTGTATATCTTCTATTTTCCAATTTTGTATATCTTTAAAAAAGCCTATTGGAGTCCAATGATATGGATGATGTAAAAAGGCATGATTGTATAATCTAAAATATAAATATCCTAAAGGATTGTTATCGGTTCTCCAACGCCTTTCTTCTAAAACTACATTTCTTTCGGGTTGAAACTCATCATCTTTTAAATTTAAATTACGCATTAATTCAGCAAAAAGCCACAAAGATTTGTCTAAATTTTCACTAGAGCATTTTATAAAATAATGCGTATAGTCAAAACCAGTACTTGCATTATCCACTCCACCAAAACCCTTGACTATCTCATCAAATTCGCCTGCTTTTAAATTTTTTGTACTTTTAAAATTTAAATGTTCAAGCATGTGAGCTATGCCGCTTTTTCCCATTTTTTCATTTCTTGAGCCAACTTTATAAAAAATATCTACACTTATAACCCCGCTTTTTTTATTTACAGGTAAAGTGTAAATTTCAAGTTCATTTTCAAGGGTGATTTTTTTATAATTAATCATTTAAAATTAACTCCTATAGCTTGACTAATATGATTAAAACCATCTTGTTTTAAAAGTTCAATTAATCCTTGATTGATATTTTTAACAATGCTTGGTCCTTTGAAAATCATAGCTGTATAAATTTGAACCAAACTAGCTCCATTTTTAATGCGTTCATAAGCAAGTTCAGCACTATCTATACCACCGCTTGCTATTAAAATAGTATCTTGATAAATTTCTTTAGCTACTTCTTTAAAAAATGTCGCACTTTTTTGAGTGATTAATCTACCACTAATTCCACCAAAGGTTCTTGTATTATCAATTAAAGAATAATCTATACTAGTATTTGCCATGATAATACCATCAGCTTTTGCACTAATAGCACTTTTGCAAAGTGAAATTGCACTATCTATACTCATATCTGGAGCAATTTTTAAAATCACAGGTTTTTTTGTGATTTCTTTTGCTTGATTAAATAGGGTGTTTACAAATTCCTCACTTTGTAAATCTCTTAAATTTTTGGTATTTGGAGAGGATATATTAATCACAAACAAATCGCACAAATCTTTAAATTCTTTTAATAAAATAATATAATCATTAATAGCTTCTTCATTTGGAGTGATTTTATTTTTGCCTATATTTGCTACTAAAGGTATGCTAAAAGGATAGACTTTTTTTACTTCTTTTGCGATAGCATCTTTACCTTTATTATTAAAACCCATAGCATTTTGAATACTTTCTTGTTCAACAAGTCTAAAAAGTCTAGGTTTTTCGTTGCCATTTTGAGGTTTTGGGGTGAAAGTTCCATATTCTAAAAAGCCAAAACCTAAAGCACTTAGCGGTCTTATCATAGTTGCATTTTTATCAAAGCCACCTGCTAAACCCACAGGATTGTAAAAATTTAAATTAAAAATTTCTTGATTTAAAATTTCATCATTTATTATACAATCTTTTGCAAAAAAACTAAGCCCTCCAGGAAATATACAATCTAGCGTTCGCATACTAAATTCAGCTAAAGCATGGGCATTTTCTGGATCTAATTTATATATTAAAGGTTTTAAACTTTCATAAGTCATATTTTTCCTTTTTTTACAAAATAGCATATTTTACTAAAAAAATGATAATTCTTAGTTTTCATTTTCTTTAACTTTATCAGTTTTTTGTACTTTTTGTTTTAATTTTTGATAAATTTCACAATGTTGCATTAAATAAGCATCATTTCCTATAGAAGCTATTTTTCCTTTATCAAGCACAGCAATTTTGTCAGCATTTTCTATAGTGCTAAGTCTATGAGCGATGATGAGTATTAAGCGATCTTTTTTTAAGCTTTCTATAGTTCTTACTATGGCTTTTTCACTTTCATTATCAAGTGCTGAAGTTGCTTCATCAAAAATTAAAATTTGAGGATTTTTATATAAAGCCCTTGCTATGGCAATGCGTTGTTTTTGTCCGCCGGAGAGATTTTTTCCATGTTCTTTTAATTCAGTATGTATACCACCAAGTTCTTGGACAAAATCATAAGCATTAGCTTGTTTTAAAACTTCTATCACGCGTGTTTCGTTATATTCTTTAGCATAAGCAATATTTTGAGCTATAGTGTCATTAAATATATAAATATTTTGAGTTACCAAAGAAATATTTTCTCTTAAACTAATAATATCAAAAGAGCTAATGTCTTTTTGATTGATTAAAATCTCACCACTATCTTTTTCAAAAAAATACATCAAAAGATTGATAATAGAAGATTTTCCTCCACCACTTGATCCAACTAAGGCTAGAATTTCTCCTTTATCAAAAGAAAAATTTACATCTTTTAATACCATTTTATCTTTTTGATAGCTTAAAGAGACATTTTTAAAATGAATATTTTGGATATTTTCTGCAAGTTTTTCATCACCACCTTTAATTTGCGGTTCTAAATCAGTTAGATAAAAAGTTCTCTCACTAGCTGCTACTGCATTTTGCAATCTTGTATAAAGTGAAGAAAGTCTTTTAATAGGAGTATAAGCCATAAATAAAGCTGTAGTAAAGCTAAAAAAAGAACCTATGCTTAAACTTCCATCAATTACTTCTTTACCACCTATTATAATTACTATTGCAAAGCCAATTGAACCCATAGATTCCATTAAAGGGCTACTTAAAGCTTCAATTCTAATGCCTTTTAAGGAAAGTTTGCAAACTTCGCTATTAGTTTGGCTGAATTTTTGCATTTCATTTTTACCTGCATTAGAAGCTTTAATAAGTTCTATATTAGAAAAGATTTCACTTAATCTTGAAGTAAGATCAGAATTTTTTTCTTGAGTATTGCGTCCTATTTTTTTGATTTTTTTAGCAAAAATAGCAAGAGGGTAAATTGCTAAAGGTAAAATAACTAAAGCAAAAAAAGCAAGTTTTGGGCTTTGATAAATCACCACACTTAAAAGTCCAATCGCGGTTAAACTTTCTCTTAAAATTTCAGGTATTATAGTAGAAACTATATTTTGTAAAGCTCCAATATCAGAAGTACATCTGCTGATTAATTCTCCACTTCTGTATTTATGAAAAAAGCTCATATCTAAGCGCAAAAGATTGCCAAGAACTAATTCTCTTAATCTTCTTAAAATATCTGTCCCAACATAAGATATATAATAAACTTGCATATAAGCACCAAGATTTTTTAAAGCATAAATTAAAACAACAAGCAAAGGCATATAATAAAGCAAATCAACATTTTTTTCTATAAAAATTTTATTTAAAATAGGCTCTATGATATATGCACTAGCTGCCGTTCCACCACTAGTTAAAAGCATACCAATAATAGCTAAAACAAAATAAAACCAATAATCTTTATAATAAGGCTTAAAGCGAGTAAAAACCTCTTTAAGCTTCATTTCTTTGTAATTTTTATCCATTTTTCTCCCATACCACACCATTTGGTGTATCCATTAAAAGAATATTCTCTTTAGCTAAATCATCACGAATTTGATCTGCTAAGGCATAGTTTTTTTCTTGCTTTGCCTTGTTGCGTAGAGCGATTTTTTCTTCTATTTCCTGGCATTTTTCTTCACTAATGCCAAATTGAAAATATTTTATAGTATCCATAAAACCTATACCAAAAATAAAAGCGAGTTCTTTTAAGGTTTTTTCTAATTGTATTTTATAAGCTTTGTCTTTTAGGTTTTGATCTAAGTAAATATTACTTTCATTGATAAACTCATCAAGTAAAGCCAAGGCTTTAGAGGCATTTAAATCATCATTTAAAACTTCTAAGATATTTTTAGCTACTTCGCTTTCTATGGTAGTTTTTTCATCTATAAAAGCATTTAAATTTAAGCGTTTTTTTAAACGATAAAATTTATCAAGTCTTTTTTTAGCAGCTTGTAAGTCTTCTAAAGCGTAGTTAAAATGCGCTCTATAATGCACACTTAAAAGATAAAATCTCAAAACCTCTCCGCTAAAAAGTTTTAAAGAATCTTTTAGAAAAAAGCTGTTTCCTAAGCTTTTGCTCATTTTTTCACCATTAATTTGCACAAAGCCATTATGCAGCCAAAAATTAGCCAACTCATGATTGTTTTTACAACGACACTGACAAGCTTCATTTTCATGATGAGGAAAAAGTAAATCTATGCCTCCTGCATGAATATCAAGTTTATCTTTAAAAATACTTTCTATCATCACAACGCATTCTGTGTGCCAACCTGGTCTTCCTTTACCAAAACTTGCAGGATAAAATTTTTCATCAAATTTCCATAAAACAAAATCGCTATCATTTTTTTTGGCTACACTTTCTTCTAAGCGTGATTGATTATCTTCTAAATTTCTTTTAGAGATATAAAAGTATTTATCATCTTTGCTGGTATCAAAATAAATTCCATCTTCAAGTTTATAAGCTAGGTTTAATTCTAAAAGTTTTTCTATATATATAATCATTTGCTCAATATAAGCTGTAGCCTTTGGTTTAAAATCAGGTTCTAAGATATTAAGCGCTTGCATATCCTCATCATATCTTTTAATATAAAAATTTGTAATTTCTTCTAAGCTTTTACCACTTTCTTGCATTTTTTTTAAAATTTTATCATCAATATCAGTGTAATTTCTAGCAAAAATCACTTCATAATCACTTGCTAGTAAAACTCTTCTTAAAAAATCAAAACAAACACTACTTCTTGCATGTCCTAAATGTGCATCATCATATACAGTAGGTCCGCATAGATAAATGTTTGCTTTTTTTGCCTCATTTGGGATAAATTCGCATTTTTTCTTTAAAACACTATCAAAAAAAACCATTAAAATAAACCTTTAAAAAAATGATAAATTCCAATTAAAAATTGTATTAAAATATCTTTAATTTCAAATAAGCCTAGAGCAAATAAACTTAAAAATACTATACTAATAAGCCAAAATTTAACCCTAAAAATACCCCAAAGATTTTTAAAGCCAAATTCTTTAATATTAGCATATAATAAATAAAAAGCACTAATAGATGAAGCTAATGCAATGCCTAAGCTCTTATAAGTTTCTTCTTTGATAAGTAAAATAATCACTATACTAAAAAATGCTGATATAAAAAGTGTTTTAAAGGCTATTATAGCGGCTATTTTTTGTTTAAATTTAGCATAAAGCCATAAAGAAAAAAGTTTTTGCAAACCAAAAGGTAAAAGTCCTAAAAGATAAGCTTGTAATAAAAATGCAGTGATTTTTGTATCTTCTTGATTAAAATTTCCTCTTTGAAATAAAAACTCTACAATTTCTTTAGCTAAAATAATCCCTACTATGCTAGCTAAAATCAAAAGCACGCTTAAATACTCAAAAGCTTTTTGCATAAAAGCTAAGGCTTTTTGTTCTTCATTTGCTTTTAAATGTCTTAGTATTTTTGGGAAGCTTACTTGACTTAGAGCGATTGCAAAAAGAGCTAAAGGAAGCTGAAAAACTCTGTTAGAATAATACAAATACGAAATACTTCCAGCCATTAAAAAACTAGCTATAGTAGTATCTAATAATGAACTAATTTGATTTGCCGAAGAGCCTAAAAGTCCATGGGTAAAAGTAGAGTGGAATTTATCTAAATTGGTCTTTGTTTTTTTAAGTTTTATGCTTAAATACATGCTTTTTAAAATTCTAGTATTTTTTAAAGCAAAAATATGCCATATAAGTTGAGCTAAACCACTTAAGACAGTCGCATATGAAAAATAATACAAGGCCTCTAAAGGCTCATCTTGATTGACAAAAAAACCTGCAATCACAACAAAAAGATTAAAAAATGAAGCAGAAAAAGAAGTGATGAAAAAATTTTGTTTATAATTTAATAAAGAGCCTAAAAAAGTTACCAAAAAAATAAAAAACAAATACCAAAAATTAATAGAAACCAAAGGCGCAGCTAAGATAATTGTTTCTTTATTAAAGCCAAAAGCAAAAATCTTTGTAAAAAATTCAGCAAAAAAACTCACTAAAATACAGGTTAAAAACACTATAATGCTAAATTGCAATAAAACGTTTATACAAAAAGCACCTTTTTTACTTGCTTTTAAAAAACTTGGTAAAAAAGCTTGTCCAAAGGCCCCTTCTGCAAAAATTCTTCTAAAAAAAGCAGGCATTTTTAAAGCCACAAAGAAAATATCGCTATAAATTCCAGCTCCTAAGTACAAAGCTAAAACAATATCTCTTAAAACGCCCATAATCCTAGAAAATAAAATTCCTAAGGCATTGATGATGAAATTTTTAAAAACAATATTTTTTCTCATTAATTTTCATTCTTTAAACATTAGTTTGAGTATTATAAAATTTTTAATAGAGCTAATTTTAACTAAATTTTGATTTTATTTTTGCTAAAATCAAAATTTTATATATAATAAGGAAGCTTAAGCTATGGAAGAAAAGAAAATTTTATACACTAAAGACCCTTATAGAGAGCTTTTAATATTTGCTTCTGAAAATAAATGTGAAGTTGATGAACTTGATTTTAGGTTGTTAAGTTTTAGTACTTCTTATACTTATGATAATCAAGAATGGATAAAAGTTAATGAAAAAGAGTTGAAAATTTTTGAAGAAGATGAGAAATTTTTAAATCATGAATTAAATATAGAACAAGAATATAAAATAGAAATTTATTTTAAAAAATTTGCACGCATTTCAACTTTTGAAGTTAGTTTATATACTAATGAGCTTTGTACTTTATTAAAAGCCAGCGTTAAAGCTAGTGAAACTATTGCTTTTCATGACAAATTAGCTCTAGAGCTTTTAGAAGCTATTTATAAAGCAATGATAAAAGAGAAATACTTGCTTGGATTTAGAATTTTTGACTTTAAAAAGCAAATTATTGATTTTAATGCTAAGATTAAAGAGAAGCAAAAATTTGATTTTGAAGTTGAATTTGAAGTATGTAAAGGAATTAATCCGCAAGAGCCTACAAATGAAGAAATAAAATATCATTATTTAGAAAATCTAAAAAAGTATAATGATGTGATGAATAGAAACTATGTAGCGCCTATAGGAAAAGATGAGGTGGCTATTGAGAGAATTAAGCCAAAAGAGGGTAGCGATGGCAAGGATTTAAAATTTAAAATTTTAAAAGCACTTCCACCAAAAATAAATAAAGAAAAAGTTATTTGTTCTGATAAATTTGAAGTTAAAGAAGATGATGAGAGTATAAAATATATTGCTAAAAAAGATGGTTTTATTATACAAAGAAAATCCATTTATGAGATAGAAAATTATTTAGAATTTGGTAAGGTTGATTTTAAAAGTACAGGTTCTATTTGGGCGGGTTTTGATAAGCAAGTTATTATTGTGATTAAAAATACAAATACTCTAGAAGATGCAATAGGTCCTAGAATTACTGTTGAGGCTCAGGAGTTAGAAGTTACTGGTAATATGGCTCAAGATTCTGTTTTAAGAGGTAAAAAGATAATTCTTAAAGGCAATATGCATCATAAAAGCACTATTATAGGACAAAAGGTTGAGGTTAATATCTTAAGAGGATATTGTGAGGCTGAGGAGGTTTTTGCTGAAACTTTGGAAAATGGCTCTATCAAGGCTAAAAAAGTAAATATTAAAAAGGCTATGGGTGGAGAGATTATTGCTGATGAAATTTACATACAAGAACTCGGCGGAAATTGTTTATGTAGTGCTAAAAGTTTAATCCATGTTGAAAAAATTCAAGGCAGTGGAAATAAATTTATAATTCAAGATCTTAAAGCTTTTGGAGAAGAAAAAAGCGGAGAAGAGATACTAATACATGTTGATGGATTGAAAAAAGAACAAGAAAATTTAGCTAAAGAAATAGAAGAGACTAAACACACAATCAATATAAGTAAAGACTCCATACGAATTTTACAGCAAAAAGTAAAAGAATTAATGAGTGCAAAAAGAGCTATACCGCAAGCTTATAAAGCTACTATTAAAGATTTTAATCAAAAGATTGAAAATCTAAGTATTTTTGCCAATAAAATAGAATCTTTAAAAGAAGAAGAAAAAGCAAATATAGAAAAGCTTAAGAAAATTCAAGAAAAACTTTTAAAATCTAAGATTATTAATAAAAGTGGAAAATGGATGGATTTAAATGAAATTAAATTCATTTTGTTAAATCCTAGAAAAGAATTAAGCTATTATCCTCATGATGAAGAAAAAATTCAATGTTTTGAGCTTCAAAAAATTAATACAGAAAATGAGATGGAACTTTTTGAAATTCGTGCTATTAGCAATTACAAGGAAGAAACTAAATGATAGTGGCAATTGAAGGAATAGTGAGTAAAAAAGAACCCACTTTTGTAGTTTTGAAAACTTCAAGTGGGGTAAGTTATGGTGTTTTTGTTTCGCTTTTTTGCTCAAGTAATTTTGAAAAAGATCAAAAGGTTGAGTTTTTAATCACTCAAATTATCAAAGAAGACTCTCATAAATTATATGGATTTTTAGATATAAATGAGCAAAAAATGTTTGAGTTGTTGATTAAAATTAGCGGTATAGGAGCAACTACTGCTATGGCACTTTGCTCAAGCTTAGATACCAATACTTTTTATGCAGCTTTGCAAAGTGGCGATGAGAGTGTATTTAAAAAGGTTCCTGGTATTGGTCCAAAGAGTGCAAAAAGAATTATAGCTGAGTTAAGTGATGCAAAAATCAATATAGAAAATTCCAATCAAGACCAAGCACAAGCTTTGGCAGCTTTACTTTCACTTGGTTTTAAACAAGAAAATATTTTAAAGGTTTTAAGAACTTGTGAGAGTAAAAATACTAGTGAGCTTATTAAAGAGGCTTTGAAAAAATTAGCATAATAAAAGGAAAAATATAATGATATATGGTGTAATTTTTGGCGCAAATTCTTATGAGCATGAAATTAGCATTGTAAGTGCTGTGGTATTAAAAAAAGTACTCAAAGCACAAAAAAAATTTATATTTTGTGATAAAAATAAGGAATTTTTTCTTATAGATGAAGAAAAAATGAATGCAAAAACTTTTAGCAGCGGTGCTTATAAAAAAGAAAAAGCCTTGGTGTTAAAGCAGGGTGGGTTTTTTATAAAAACTATGTTAGGTGAGAAAAAACTTGACATTGATATAGCGATAAATATCATACATGGAAAAGATGGTGAAGATGGTAAAATAGCTGCTTTGCTTGATTTTTATGGTATAAAATACATAGGCCCACGCATAGAAGCTAGTGTTTTATCTTTTAATAAGGTTTTAACTAAACTTTATGCACAAAGCGTAGAGGTGAAAACACTTGATTATAAGGTTTTAAATTTGCATAAAGAGCAAAATGTATCTTTGGATTTTCCTTGTATTTTAAAGCCTGCAAGATTAGGTAGTAGTATAGGTATAAGCATAGTTAAAGATGAAAGCGAGCTTAAGTATGCCAAAGATGTTGCTTTTGAATTTGATGAGGATGTTGTGATAGAACAATTTGTAAGTAATATTAAAGAATATAACTTAGCAGGTTGTATGATAGATGAAAAAATGGAATTTTCTATTATTGAAGAGCCTAGAAAAAATGAAATTTTAGATTTTGAACAAAAATATTTAGGTTTTTCAGAAAGTTCTAAAGTAAGTGAAGCAAATATTAGTGAAGAATTAAAACAAAAATTAAGGGATAATTTTACGAGAATTTATAATCCTTTATTTAAAGGAGCTTTGATTCGCTGTGATTTTTTTGTGATAGATGATGAGGTTTATTTAAATGAGATCAATCCAAATCCAGGATCTTTAGCAAATTATTTATTTGAAGATTTTACTAATGTAATTAATAGTCTAGCTAAAAATATAGAATTTGAAAAGCAAATTAAGATTGATTATGCTTTTATTCATAGTATTAATGGACAAAAAGGTAAGCTATAATCATGGCTACTTTTAGCAAAGATGAAATTTATACTGCAACTGAAGTGGTAAGAAATTTCAGCACTATGCTTGAAAAAACAAAAAAAAGTGAAAATGGTAGAGTGGTGATTGTGAAAAACAATAAATTTGAAGCTGTACTTTTGAACTTTGAAGAATATGAGCGTTTAAATGAAGCTGTGATGCTTTTAGAAAAGATTTACAAAGATAAAAAAGGCTAGAAATGGCAAAAACTAGAGTATATTCTAATGGGTATTTTTATAATTTAAGTTATGAAATCATCAATCCAAAATGTGAAAAAACAATTCTTATTTTACATGGTTGGGGTGCTAATAAAGAGCTTATGAAGCAAGCTTTTGAAAAGCCTTTGAGTGATTTTAAGCAAATTTATTTAGATTTACCTGGTTTTGGAAATTCAAGTATAGATGCACCTATGGATTCTTATGCTTATGCAAAGGTTGTAGAAGACTTTTTAACTACAATTGAGCAAAAAACAGATTATTTAATGGGGCATTCTTTTGGCGGAAAAGTTGCGACTATTATGTGCCAAAATGCTAATTTTCAAGGTTTGATTTTGCTTTCTAGTGCAGGCGTAGTTTTACCAAAAAATTTTAAAGTGAAGTTTAAAATAGCCTTGTTTAAAATTTTGAAAAATCTCCCTTATGGGGATTTTTGGAGGAAATTTTTTATTAGTAAAGACGCTCAAGGCATGAATGAAGTGATGTATGAAACCTTTAAAAGGGTTGTTAATGAAAATTTAGAAAATGAATTTCAAAAGCTTAAAAATCCTATTTTGATTTTTTGGGGTAATGAAGATAAGGCTACACCTTTAAAAAGCGGAGCAATTATCCATTCTTTAGCACAAAAAGGGAAATTTTTTGCATTAGATGGGGATCATTTTTTCTTTTTAAAACATGCTGATTTTATAAATGAAAAAATACATGAGGAATTTTTAAAAAATGATTAGTATGATAGCTTTTTTAAGTTTGAATTTTTTACTTGGATTTTATCTGATTTTAGCCTTACAATGGTATTCTTATAAATTTTCACGCATAATTTTACACTTTCCCAAACCTTTATGGCATTTGTATTTTTTAATAATTCCTTATTTTGCTTTTGTGTTTTCTTTGTATAGTGGAAATTTTTATTTATATTTTATAGTTTTTGCTCTATCTTTACTATATGGTGGATATTTATATAAAAATTTAGATAAAAAGCTAGTTTTTACTGCTAGGATTAAGCGTTATTTTTTATTTTTGTTACTTTTTAGCTTGATATTTATGCCATTTTTTTGGATAGGTTTAGAAGCTTTAGTAGTTACATTTTTATTAAGCTTTTTTGTGGAAAAAATTAATCAGAAAAGTTTTATAAAAAAAGCAAGTAAAAAGATTTGTGATAATCCAAATTTAAAAATTATTCTAATAACTGCAAGTTTTGGAAAAACAAGTATAAAAAATTTTTTATACGAACTTTTAAAAGATGAGTTTAAGTGCTATAAGACTCTAAGAAGTGTTAATACTTTTATGGGTATAGTAAAAGATATCAATGAAAATTTGGAAAATAATACTGAAATTTATATCGTAGAAGCTGGCGCAAGAGAGCAAAATGATATTTTAGAAATTACAGAGTTTTTAAATCCTCAAATTTGCATAGTAGGTGAGATTGGTTTGGCACATTTGGAATATTTTAAAACTCAAGATAATATCCGCAAAGCTAAGTTGCAAGCTTTAAAATCCGAGCGTTTAGAAAAATACTTTTTGCACTCAAGCACCTTATATGAAAATGAATTTTATGATGAGTATTTAAGTGATGTTAGGGCAAGTTTGGAAGGATTGGATTTTAAAATAAGATTAGATGATAGTATTTATGACTTTCATGCAAATTTACTAGGTGCTTTTAATGCTTATAATATTAGCGTGTGTATTTTGCTTGCACATTATTTAGGAATTAAAATAGAAAATATTACAAAAAGCGTATCGAATTTAAAAGCAGTAGAACATCGCTTGCAAGTGATTTCTAAAGAGCCTAAATTTATCATAGATGATGGCTTTAATGGAAATTTTAAGGGTATGAGTCAAAGCTATGAGCTTTGTAAAAGCTATCAAGGAAGAAGAGTTTTAGTAACTCCTGGTATAGTTGAAGTTAATGAAGAAGAAAATATAAAATTATGTAAAATTATTAATGAATGTTTTGATTTTGTGATTATTACTTCAGAGACTAATAGCGTGATTTTACAAAAACATATCACATTAGATTTTTATGTATTAAAAGAAAAATCTCAACTTGTGCAAACTTTATCAAGATTAACTCAAAATGGGGATTTGATTTTATTTTCCAATGATGCGCCAAGTTTTATGTAAAACCATTTAGCTTAAAAAGGCCAAATGGTCTCCATAAATTTTGTCCCCCAAGGCTTGCGTGTAGATTTGTCTATATCGCCTTCGGTTTTATAAAGAATTTTTGCATCAGCTATATATTTACTATCTATCATATTATCTTGAGAAATATCATAAGGTCTTATAACCCCGCTTAGTTGAATGATTTGTTTTTCTCCATTGATTAAAAGCTCGCGACTTCCTTCTATAAAATAATTTCCATTAGATAAAACCTTAATTACTCTAGCAGAAATTGTAGTTTGGAAATTTTCACTTCTAGTTTGGCTTCCTGTGCCTTGATATTGTGAAGTACTTGCTGTGGTATAGCCTATATTTGTATAGTCATTAACAAAATCTCTAACTTTGCTAAGTCCAGCACCTGTAGTTATTTGTCCACCACCTAAATTTACATTGTTGTTTTTGCTTGTAGATTTAGAGCCTTGTGAATTTTGTGTAGCATTTTCTCTAATGACTACGGTTACCAAGTCATTTACATTCATTGCTTTTTTATCAGAAAATAAAGGGTTATCTCCTTTACCAAACAGCGATCCAGGATTGCTTTGAGTATTATGATTTTGCTTAGGAGCTAGTTCTTCTACATAAGTAGGTGGTTTCATATTAATATGTGGATCAACTGTGGCACTACAGCCAAACATTACAAAAGGTAACAAGTAAAAATTAACATTTTTAAATTTCATATCTTTATAACCTTATATTATTATGATGAATTTTAAAATAATTATATTATAAAAAACAATTATTTTGTTAAATAAAGAGGAAAAAATGAAATCTATGTTTTTATTAAACTGCATTGATGAAAAATTTTTGCAGCAGTGTTTAGAAAAGGTACGAGGCAAAATAGCTTTTTACTTTCCTGTTTTTTGTGAAAAAAATAAAGAAAAAATTACTTCATTTTGCACAAAAAGAAATCTTAAAATAGATTTTTTTAGTAGTTTTGAAAAAAATGAGTATCAAGGTAAATTCACTCAAAATTTAAATGATTTTTTTAAAAAAATTATTGAAGATTTTGAGAAAACAAAAAAAGAAAATGATTTTACTATAGTAGTTGGAGTAGATGATTTTGGCTTGATGGGGGATTTAAGTTTAAATATAGCCTTAGCTAAAGAGCTAAACACTCCATTGTATGCAAAAAGTCAAGATGAAAATCATACTATGTTAAATTTTTTACTAAGCCAAAAGCTTAGCGACTTTGTTTTGTTAAAAGAAAATGAAGATTTTACTCAAGATTTATTACAAGAATATACTTATAAAACTCAGGCAAGATTTTCTTATGAGCTTTTTGAAAAAGCAAAAGCAGATAAAAAAATAGTAGTTTTACCTGAAAGTTTTGATGAAAGAGTATTAAAAGCTAGTGAATTTTTAATACAAAATGAAATTGTTGATTTGATTTTGCTAGGTGATAGCAATGAAATTTGTGCGAAAGCCAATAGTTTAAATATCAATATCGATGGTGTGCGTATTATAAATCCTAAAAATTCTCAATATAATGAAGAATTTGAAGAACTTTTATATGAAGCTAGAAAAAGTAAAGGTATGAGTAAAGAAGAAGCTAAAAAACTCGTGCAAGATAAAACTTATTTTGCGACTTTACTTGTACATACTCAAAAAGCCCATGCTATGGTAAGTGGTGCAAGTACAACTACTGCTGAAACTATTCGTCCTGCTTTGCAAATTATCAAAACAAAACCTGATGTGAGTTTGGTTTCTGGTATGTTTTTTATGTCTTTAGAAGATAAGGTTTTGGTTTTTGCTGATTGCGCTGTTATGCCAAATCCAACCCCTGAACAACTTGCTGAAATTGCTTATGTGAGTGCAAATAGTGCTAAGGCTTTTGGACTTGAACCTAAAGTGGCTTTACTTTCATATTCTAGTGGAGATAGTGGGAGTGGAGCTAGCGTGGATGCGATTAAAGAAGCTACTAAAATAGCTAAAGAAAAATATCCTCAACTTGAGCTAGAAGGTCCTATACAATTTGATGCAGCATATGATATGCTAACAGCAAAAAGTAAAATGCCAAATTCTAAAGTAGCAGGAAAGGCAAATGTATATGTGTTTCCTGATTTAAATGCGGCAAATATTTGCTATAAAGCAGTACAAAGAACAGCAAATTCTTTAGCTATTGGCCCGATTTTACAAGGTCTTAAAAAGCCAATTAATGATTTAAGTAGAGGTTGCTTGGTGGAAGATATTGTTAATACTGTGATTTTAAGTGCTATTCAAGCACAAGAATAAGGAGAAAAATGAAAATATTAGTTTTAAATTCAGGCTCATCTTCAATTAAATTTAAGCTTTTTGAAAAAGATGAAGCCCTAGCATCTGGTTTAGTGGAAAAAATAGGCGAGCAAAGCTCTAAAATAGAACTAAAAGATCTAAAAAGTGGTCAAAAATACCAAAAAGAATTAGCAATTAAAGATCATGAGCAAGGTATTGAATTAGTAAATGAATTATTTGCTCAAAGTGGAATTTTATATGATTTAAATGAGCTTGATGGGTGTGGACATAGGATAGTTCATGGAGGTCCAAATTTAACTAAACATTGTTTAGTAGATGATGAAATTTTAAAAGAAATTGATAGGGTTTCTCATATAGCACCTTTACATAATCCTGCACATTTAATAGGTATTAAAACTATGATAAAAGCAGCTCCAAAAGTTCCCAATGTGACAGTTTTTGACACAGCTTTTCATCAAAGCATGCCTGATTATGCTTATATGTATGCTTTGCCTTATGAGTTTTATGAAAAACACCAAGTTAGAAAATACGGCTTTCACGGTACTTCACATTCTTATGTAAGTAAACAAGCTGCACATATACTTGGTAAAAATATTAATGAATTTAATGCAATTAGCGCTCACCTTGGAAATGGTGCGAGTGTTTGTGCTATAGAAAATGGAAAATGCGTAGATACTTCTATGGGTTTTACTCCACTAGAAGGTTTGATTATGGGAACTAGATGTGGTGATATTGATCCTGCTGTATTGCCATTTTTAGCAAAAGAATTAAATTTAAATCCATCTGATTTAGATACTATAATGAATAAAAAAAGTGGTGTTTATGGAATTTGTGGGTTTAATGATTTTAGAGATATTGAAGCGCAAATTGAAGAAAATAACGAAAAAGCAAGACTTGCTCTTGATATGTTTTGTTATCGTTTGAGTAAATATATTGGCTCATATTTTGCGATTTTACCTAGAGTCGATGCGTTGATTTTTACAGCTGGTATTGGAGAAAATGATAATATTGTTAGAGCAAAAGTTTGTCAAAGACTAGCGCATTTGGGATTTGATATAGATTTAGATAAAAATGCACAACTTAGAAATGGTGAGATTAGTAAAAAAGACTCTAAAATTAAAATTTTAATTGTTCCAACAGAAGAAGAATTAGAAATAGCTAAAATTACCACAGAACTTATTAAAAAATAAATAACCTTGAGTTTTAAACTCAAGGTTTGTTTTAAAATGCAGGAACTACGGCACCTTGGTATTTTTCATTGATAAAATCTTTTACTTTTTGACTTTGCAAAGCCTTTATTAAAGCTTTGATTTTAGGATTATCTTTATTATCTTGAGTAGTTACTAAGATGTTTGCATAAGGACTTTCTTTGCTTTCTATTAAAATAGAATCTTTTACAGGATTTAAATTTGCCGATAAAGCATAGTTTGAATTAATCACTGCAAAATCAACATCATCTAAAGCTCTTGGAAGTTGTGCTGCTTTTAACTCTTTAAATTTGATATTTTTTGGATTATCTTTAATATCAAGTGGAGTTTTTAATGCGATATTTTTAAAACTAACTAGTTTAGTACTAGCGATAATATCTAAAGCTCTGCTTTCATTTGTCGGATCATTTGGTACAGCTATAGTAGCATTTTGTGGAAGATCTTGGATATTTTTATATTTTTTAGAATAAACAGCCATTGGTTCGATGTGAACTTTTGCAACGCTAATTAATTTTGTGCCTTTATTGGCATTAAACTCATCCAAATAAGGTTGGTGTTGGAAGAAATTCGCATCAAGTTCTTTACTATCTGTACTAAGATTTGGTAAAACATAGTCATTAAATTCTTTAATTTCTAATGTGTAACCTTCTTTTTTTAATAAATCTTTAGTTTGTTCTAAAATTTCAGCATGAGGCACAGGTGTTGCACCTACAGTGATAACTTCATTAGCAAATAAACTTGCACCTAAAATTGTGCTTACAGCGAGCAATTTTAACAATTTCATATTAACTCCTTTTTATAGTTTTTTAAAATGTTTGATTATATTGTAAAAATATTAATAAGATGAGAAAAGTTTTATTTTTGTTTGTTTTTATATTCTTTAGAAAAGTATTTAAGTTCTTTTATAAATTTTATATAACCACCTTTATACCAACTTTTTTGAGCATTAATAAGGGCTTTTCCAATTTTATAAGAATAAGTATTTTGATTTTTAATACCTTCGCTTTTGTAATCATCATAGCTTGATAAAGGTGGAAGTTTAAGGTAAGGTTTTGTTTTCAAATCTTTTTGGTATTGTTTAGCTAGTTTTGTGTGTTTGTAATAAATCTTTAGTAGAGTAAAAGGTAAAAAAGGAATTTTTTTCTTATTCTTAGCACACTCTATAAAGGCATAACCTAGTTTGTATGATAAATGATATCTTGTGCGTTGGATGGATTGCTTGTTGTCTTTGTGAAAAGAGCCTATATATTTACTTCCTCCAAGTTTTAACCATTTTTCATAATATTCTTGCCATTTAGGCCATGTTTGATTGCAAAATTTACTATTCCAAAAACGACTGTTGGTGCCACAAGCATGAACTATAGAAGCATTTTGTGTAAGATTTGTAAGATAATGAGTACTTCCCGTGTATTTGTCTTTTAAATCTTTGACTTTAAAGTGATTTTCATAAACCATTAAGGAAAAAATTCCTTGATCTTGCCAATTTTTAGTATTTTGTGAAAGATAATTATAAATGAATTGATAACACTGTAAAGGATTTGGTATAAGATCGTTAAAGACTAAAATTCCTGTTTGATATACACGCTTATTAAGATATTTTTTTTCTAAAGGCAGTGCTGTGTGAATTAATGTTTTACCTAATCTTGCACCAAAATGATATTTTCTAGCTCTTAATTTACTAAGTTCATCTATACTTTTTAAAAGTAAAACATCAAAATCAAGATAGATAATACTTTCGCATTCATCTAAAAACTTAAAAGCTTCAAATCTTGCAAAAGCCATATGCGTCCATCTTTTTAAGAAAAATAAATTATTAATATCGTTTTGATTTTTATCAAGAGTGGTTAAAAAATCTTCTTGGGTAAAAAGAATAAATTTAATTGTTTTGTTTTTAACAATTTTTTGCATGATATTTTGATCATTCAAGCTAAAACCATCATGTAAAATGTAAAACACATCTACCTTTTCACCCATAACATCCATGATATTAATGAGCAAGGTTCCTATGGTAAAGCTTGAATTTTTAGTCGCTGCTAGTAAGATACCAAGTTTATGTTTCATTGTTTATCTTTTGGTGATTTTATAAAGAATATTTCCTATAAATTGTATGATTTGAACTAAAACAATTAAAACCACAACAGTTTGAATCATAATATCAGTTCTAAAACGCTCATAACCATAGCGAATAGCCACATCACCTAAACCACCACCACCAACAGTTCCTGCCATAGCAGAAAAACCAATAACAATAATCAAAATTAAAGTAATACCATTAATAATACTTGGTAAAGCCTCGCTAAACATAACTTTAAAGATAATTTGTGCTTTACTAGCTCCATAAGATCTTGCTGCTTCAATGATAGCAGGATCAATTTCTTTAAAAGCACTTTCAATCATTTTGGCCAAATAAGGCGCAATTCCTATGGTAAGTGGTACTATGGTAGCAGTTGTTCCTATGCTAATACCAATGAGATATTTTGTAAAAGGACTTAAAACTACAATAAGTACTAAAAATGGAAAAGATCTTAAAATATTGATAATAAAATCAAGCACACTGTAAATGCTTTTATTTTCCCATAAGCCACCTTTATCAGTAACAGTAAGCACAATTGCAGGGATAAGCGCGATTAAAAAGGCTAAAAAAGTGGCTGTAAAACTCATATAAAGAGTTTCTAGTAATGCCGGATAAAGTATATTTTCAAAATTTCTTAAAATTGTTTCTAAGTTCATTACACAAGCTCCCAAATAACGCCATTTTCTTGTAAATAATTTAAAACTCTTTCTTGATCTTTAGCTTCTATATTGATCACCAAATTTCCTAAAGCATTGTTGTTTAATTTTTCTATCTTACCCCAAACTATATTAAAATCAATATTTAAACTTCTAGCCATATGAGTGATAATGCTTTGGTTTGCTTTTTCTTTGCAAAAGTATAAGCGCACATTAACTCCATTTAGTGGTAAAAAATCACTTTCCCCTAGAAATTCACGCATTTTTTCACTTGGTTTTAAGAATAAATCTTCGATTTTCCCTTGACCTATGATTTGTCCATGCTCTAGCAATACAGCCTTTTGTGCTATTTGTTTTACTGCCTCCATTTCATGAGTTACTAATACTACACTGATGTTAAATTCTTGATTGATTTTGGCAATAAGTTCTAAAATATTATTTGTAGTATTTGGATCAAGCGCAGAAGTAGCTTCATCACTTAGTAAAATTTTAGGATTTAAAGCAAGGGCTCTAGCTATGGCTACTCTTTGTTTTTGCCCACCACTTAGCTCATTTGGATAAGCTTTGCTTTTAGCTAAAAGTCCCACAAGATCTAAAAGTTCATTAACTCTTTTTTGAATTGTGCTTTTGTCAAAATTATGAATTTCTAAAGGCATAGCTACATTTTCAAATACATTTTTTCTACTCATAAGTGCAAAATGCTGAAAAATCATCCCTATATCTTTTCTAAATACTCTTAACTCTTTTTCTTTTAAAGTAGCTATTTCTTTACCAAAAACTTCCACACTACCGCTTTGATAATTTTCTAAACCATTAATACATCTTAGCAAAGTTGATTTTCCTGCCCCGCTGTGTCCAACAAGAGCATAAATTTCTCCTTCTTTAACTTCTAAAGAAACATCATTTATAACTAATTCTTTGCCATAATATTTTTTAAGATTTTGTATTTTTATCACTTATTAGCCTTCTAAATTAGAAATTTCATCATTGATTTTTTCAAGTTGAGCTTTAATATTTTCAAGTTGAGTTTTATTTTGCTCAACGACTGCAGTAGGTGCATTAGAGATAAATTTTTCATTTTTCATCATAGCATCTAGCTTGTTAAATTCTTTTTCAAGTTTTGTTTTTTGACTATTAAGCCTATTTAAAACACCGCTTAAATCAAGATCTTGAGTTGGTATAAATACTTCTAAATTCTCGCTTACATCTCTAATGGATTTTTCTAAATTTGTATTGATAAACTCGATGTTTTCACATTTTGCAAGTGTTGAGATGAAATTAGTGTAATTTTTTAACTCAGCCATTAAACTCTCATCGTTTAATTTTATACAAGCTTTTTGAATTTTTGCATTTGCAAGCTCTACTAGGGTTTTTGCACGGCGTAAACTTACTATACTTTCTATAATGATATTAAATAGTTTTTCTATTTTTTCATCTCTAGAATTAAATTTAGGATATTTTGAAATCATTATAGATTCATGAGTTTGAATAGAGGTTTTACTTAACTCATGGTATAAATACTCACTAATAAATGGCATAAAAGGATTTAAAAGTTTTAATGCTTCTTTAAAAATACTTCCAAGTTCTTTTATACTTGATTTTTCAGCCTTGCTAAGCTCAATCCCCCAATCACAAAATTCATCCCAGAAAAATCTATACAAAGTATTTGCCGCATCATTAAAGCGGTAGTTGTCTAAATTTTCTCTTGTTTCTTTTACGCATACTTCAAAACGAGATAGCATGTATTTTGCTAAGTTAGTTTGAATTTTACTTTTATCTAAATCTTCAAATTTTTCTTCATTTAAGAGTAAAAATTTACTTGCGTTATAAAGCTTATTGGTAAAATTTCTAACTTGTATGAGTTTGTCATTGCTTAACTTTATATCTCTACCTTGGATAGCTAAAAGAGCAAGAGTAAAACGCAAGATATCAGCGCTGTATTCATCCACGCTTTGCACAGGATCAATGACATTACCTAAAGACTTGCTCATTTTTCTACCTTGTTCATCTTTAACCAAAGCATGCAAATATATATCTTTAAAAGGAAGTTCACCTAAGGCATTAGTGCTTTGAAACATCATTCTAGCAACCCAGAAAAATAAAATATCAAAACCAGTGATTAATAAAGAATTTGGATAAAAATCTTTTAAATCATCTTCATGCCAAAGTGTGTTTTTACCCCAGTCTTTATTACCCCAACCTAAAGTACTCATAGCCCAAAGACCTGAAGAAAACCAAGTATCTAAAACATCAGGGTCTTGTTTGAAATTAGTGCTTTGGCATTTTGGACATTGACTTGGAGTTTCTTCGCTTGCCCATTCATGAGAGCATTCACAGTAATACACAGGAATTTGATGACCCCACCAAAGTTGTCTTGAAATACACCAATCTTTTAAATCCCTCATCCAAGCATTAAAACTATTAATCCAATGTGCAGGGTAGAATTTGCTTCCACCAAGATTAACTTTTTCTATGCTTTCTTTTGCGATTTCATTTTTTACAAACCATTGTTTAGAAATGTAAGGTTCAACTACATTTTTACAACGATAACAATATCCTACTTGATTAGTATAATCTTCTATTTTTTCAACAAAACCTTTTTCTTGTAATTCTTTTATAATAATATTTCTTGCTTCTAATCTTTCTAAGCCTTTAAAATGCAAGCAATGTTCATTTAAGATACCTTTTTCATCAAAGATGGTAATAAATTCAAGTTTATGTCTTAAGCCTACTTCATAGTCATTATGATCATGTGCTGGGGTTACTTTCACAAAGCCTGTACCAAATTCCATATCCACATGCTCATCAGCAATAATAGGAATTTTTCTATCTATTAAAGGTAAAATGACATTTTTGCCTATTAAGTGTTTAAATCTTTCATCGCTTGGATTAACCATCACAGCACTATCACCAAAATAAGTTTCTGGTCTTGTGGTGGCTACTACGATATATTCTTGAGAATTTTCTAAGAAATATTTTAAATAATATAATTTTCCTTTATTTTCTTTGTGTTCTACTTCTATATCGCTTAATGCTCCATCATGAGTGCACCAATTTACCATGTAATTTCCACGCACGATAAGCTTTTTATCATAAAGATCCACAAAGGCTTTTTTTACTGCATTTACTAAACCTTCATCCATAGTAAAACGCAAACGACTCCAAGCGGGAGTGATACCCAAAATTCGCATTTGCTTAACTATGGTACCACCGCTTTGCTCTTTCCATTCCCATACCTTTTTTATAAATTCTTCTCTACCGAGTTCTTCTTTTTTAATGCCTTGAGCTAAAAGTTGTTTTTCTACAACATTTTGTGTTGCAATCCCTGCATGATCAAGTCCTGGCTGATAAAGAGTTTTGTAACCATCCATTCTTTTATAACGCGTTGTGATATCTTGTAGAGTACAAGTTAGAGCATGACCTATATGCAAAACACCTGTTACATTAGGTGGTGGCATCATAATACAAAAGTTTTTACCTTTTTCTTGAATTTTTTCATTACCATTGATTTCAAAATATCCGCGTTCTTCGCAAATTTTATAATATTCTTTTTCTAGTGATTTATCATACATAATTGCTACCTTGAGAATGAAAATAAATTGTTATGTTAGCTTAAAATTGTTAAAGAAGTTTTGAAATTTAGAAATTAGTTATAAAAACTAATTTCTACTTTACGATTATTTTGTCTTTGAGAATCAGACTTATCTTTAGTAGGATAGGTGTCTTTTCCCAAAGATTCTATTTCTATAACCTCAGTAAAACTAAAGAAATGTTTAGCCACATTCATTGCTCTATTTAATCCTATCATATAGTTTGCAAAAGTACTACCTCTATCGTCTGCATAACCTTGAATTTTAACTCTTTTGAGTATATCTTCTCTTGCTAGATTTTGATTGATTTTTTCAAGTAGATTTTCATTGCTGTATTCACTATATCCATTTCTTTCAAATAAAAATTTCAAATCAGAAATTTTAACATCTACATAATTGTATTTTTTCTTATTTTTAGCAAAAACAATATCTTTATTATATATGCTTAGTTTCATATTGTCATTTGAAAGCATATCGATAAAAATAGTTAAATTGTAATCTTGAGAATTAATTTTAACAGGATTAATCATTTCTTTTAACATATCAACCCTATAATCACTTAAACTTTTTCCATCCAATACATAAACTTTAACAAAATCATTACTTAATCTTGGTTCATATCTGCTAGTTTTACCTTTTGTAATGTATTCTTGCATAGTATTTTTATATTTTGTTGTTTTTTCTTTTTTTATGCTTGTTTGTTTGTTGTTTTCAACGAGAACTTTTTGTTCTTCTTGGGCTACTTTAGGAGTAATAGTTTCATTTTTAGAAACTTCAGCTATATTTGTTTGGGTTGTTGGCGCGACTTCTTGAGTGCTTGTATTTTCATCTATGATAGGATTATTTTGTACTGGAATTTCTTCTTTTAAAGACTCCGGATTTATTTGTTGTGATGGATAATAAGTATTATCACTTATATTATTTCTTTCTTGATTGTATTGAGTACTTGGCGGAGTGTAGCTTTGATAAGAACTACTTTTTTTATAATCATATACATAAGTATTTGAATCATCTTCAAAATACCACATATAAAAACCAATACTAGCGCCTATTAGCACCACAAAAGCTATACTAAAAGCAATAATACTTTTCATTTTTTATCCTTTGTGAAGTCCTCAAAAGGACTTTGATTATTTATAATTTTTAATAGAATTTTCTAAAATTTCACTTGCTTTTTCAATACCTGCAAATTCTTTTACTTTTACCCATTTGTTTGGCTCAAGCATTTTATATGTTTCAAAGAAATTTTTGATTTTATCTAGGCTTGCTTTTGGTAAATCATCTAAACATTTAATATTATCATATCTTGGATCTATTTTACTTACAGGAACAGCAAGTAATTTTTCATCCATACCACTTTCATCTTCCATTAATAATACCCCTATTAAACGACAAGGAATCACAGCTCCTGCTTGGATAGGGTATTCATTTAATACTAAAATATCAATAGGATCGCCATCATCTGCAAGAGTATTTGGTATAAAACCATAGTTTGCTGGATAAAACATAGCTGAATACATCACGCGATCAACCATGATGGCTCCGCTTTCTTTATCAAGCTCGTATTTAATGTTTGATCCATAAGGAATTTCAATAACTGCATTAAGTTTATTTGGTACTTCTCCAACTTTGATTTTGCTAATATCCATTTTTTATCCTTTATTTTAATAAATCATTGATTAAATTTTTCATATCAGCTACGATAGCTTCAATACTTCTTTCACCATTGATTACATGGTGGATATTTTCTTTAGTATAAAAATTTGTTATTTCTTCTAAAGGTTCTAAATAAACTTTCATTCTATTATTAAAAACTTCTTCGTTATCATCAGCACCTCTAGCACGCCCTAAAACTCTTTCTCTAGCAACTTCTTCGCTAACTTTAACTTCTATCACACCTTTTAAAATTACTTCACTTTGATTTTTTAATACCTTATCAAACTCAAGCATTTGTTCAACACTTCTTGGATAACCATCTATTAATATAGTATTAGTTGGCGCATTTTTTAAAGCAGTGATGATAGTATTAACTACCACTTCCAAAGGAACCAAATTTCCTTTAGAAATAAAACTATCAATAGTCTTTCCAAGTTCGCTTCCACTAGCCACTTCTGCTCTTAGCAAATCACCTGTAGAATAATGAGTAATGCTTGCATCATCTGTAGCTATAATGCTTGCATCGGTTGTTTTACCACTACCTGGTGCACCTATGATTAAAAATAATTGTTTCATTTAGTATTCTCCCTTAATCTTATACCTAGTTCTCTCATTTGTTCATTGCTTACTTCGCTTGGAGCTTGAGTCATAAGACATTGCGCTCTTTGTGTTTTAGGAAATGCTATAACTTCTCTAATACTTGAAGATTTTGTTAAAAGCATGATAAGTCTATCAAGGCCTATTGCTATACCACCATGTGGTGGTGCTCCAAAACTTAATGCATCAAGTAAGAAGCCAAATTTCTTTCTTTGTTCTTCTTCATCAATATTTAAAAGCTTAAATACTTTTTGTTGGATAGGACTTTTGTGAATTCTTATACTACCACCACCTAATTCTACACCATTTAACACTACATCATGTGCAATAGAATTAATTTCTTCTAAGTCTTGCTCATCAATATTTTTTGGCATAGTAAATGGATGGTGCATTGCAGAATAGCTTCCATCATCATTTTGCTCAAACATAGGAAAATCAATAACCCATAAGAATTCTAATTTATCCTCATCGATAATTTTCATTTCATCAGCAAGGAATAATCTAAATCTGCCCATATAATCAAGCACAGTTTTTTTAATCCCTGCGCCAAAAAATACTACATCACCAACTTCTAATTCACATCTTTGGATTAAAGCATTTAAGTCCTCTTCGCTAAAGAATTTACAAAGTGGGCCTTTAGGACCATCTTCTTTCATTTGTATAAATGCAAGCCCTGCTGCTCCAAATTTACGCACAAATTCTTCAAATCTTTGCATTTGGCGTTTAGAAAAAATCGTATCGCCTTTTGGAACTCTTAAAGCTTTAATACGATTTTTCTTCGTGTCTTTTGCAATATTTGCAAAAATTTCATTATTTGATTTTGCAAAAATATCAATCACATCAATAAATTTCATATCAAATCTTAAATCAGGCTTATCAGAGCCATAATTTTCCATAGCTTCTTTATAACTCATTTGTCTAAAAGGTATGCTAATTTCTTTTCCGCAAGCTTTGAAAATATCTTTAAGTAAATTTTCTGCCATAGCTATGATATCTTTTTGCTCACAAAAACTCATTTCTATGTCTATTTGAGTAAATTCAGGTTGGCGATCTGCTCTTAAATCCTCATCTCTAAAACATTTTGCAATTTGAAAATATCTATCAAATCCTGAACACATTAAAAGTTGTTTGAAAAGTTGAGGGCTTTGAGGTAGGGCATAAAATTCACCTTGATGTACGCGTGATGGTACTAAATAATCCCTTGCGCCTTCTGGGGTAGCTTTGGTTAAAATAGGGGTTTCAACCTCTAAAAATCCCATTTTTGCTAAAGAATTTCTTGTTGCTATACAAGCAGTTGATCTTAGAGCAAAATTATCATAAAGTTTTTTGCTTCTTAAATCTAAAAATCTATATTTCAATCTTAATTCTTCATTAACGCTTTCATCGCCTATAGCAAAAGGTACTACAGCACTTTCATTTTCAATAGTAAGTTTATTTATAACAACTTCTATTTCTCCGGTTTTTAATTTTGGATTTACAAGTCCTTCGCCACGTGGACGAATTTTTCCTTGTGCTATTAAAACATATTCATTTCTTACTGATGAAGCTATATTATGTGCTTCTTGATTATCCGCTGGATCACATACTAATTGTATAAGTCCGCTACGATCTCTAAGATCGATAAAAATTACACCTCCATGATCACGGTAAGAATTTACCCAACCACATAATGTTACTTCCTTGCCAACATTTTGTATGTTAAGCTCTGTATTATAATGAGTTCTCAAAATTTTTCCTTAGCTTAATTTTGTTCAATTTTGTTATTATAGTATTTTATTCTTTTGCTTAGCTAAGTTTTGTTATAATTTTTTTATGAAAAAATGTATAAATATAGAAAAAATTCAAAAAGTAGGCTTATTTTGCAGGTTAAATACAAATTTAAATGAGCAAATTGCTTTTTTAAAAACAATTTTTTTGCAAAAAAATATAGAGCTTGTGCTATTAGATCAGAAAAAAAATAATCTTAAAGATTTACAGAAATTAGATTTTTTAATTTCTCTAGGTGGGGACGGCACGCTTTTGTCTTTATGTAGGCAAGCTTATCAAGCAAAAAAGCCTATTTTAGGGATAAATGCAGGAAATTTAGGTTTTTTAACTGCTTTTTCTTTTAATGAAGTAGAAAGTTTTTTTAAAGATTTTTTTAAAAATGATTTTAAAATAGAAAAAGCTAAAATACTTCAAATAACGCTTTGTAAAAAGAATAAAATCATTAAAAAATTTGCTTTTAATGACGCGGTTTTTTCTCGCGATAATGCTTTAATGGCAAATGTGGAAGTTTTTTTTGAAAATAAACTTTTTAATGCTTATTATGGAGATGGTTTAATCATAGCTAGTTCAAGTGGTTCAACTGCTTATAATATTAGTGCAGGTGGACCTATAGTACATCCTTGGAGTGAAATTTTTGTTCTAACTCCGGTTTGTTCTCATTCTTTAACTCAAAGGCCTATAGTTTTGCCTTATGGTTTTGAGCTTGAATTAAAAGTTGAGCATTGTTTATTGTATTTAGATGGGCAAGAAGTGGTTGATCCTAAAGAATATGATAGAATTCTTATAGGGCTTAGCAAGAAAGAACTTAGTTTTATACATAAAAAAGATAGAGATTATTTCCAAGTTTTAAAAGAAAAGTTAAATTGGGGTAAGTGATGATAGAAAGTATTTTAATCAAAGAAAATTTAGGTTTTAAACAAGCAAAATTAGACTTAGAAGCGGGACTTACTGTCTTTACTGGTTTAAGTGGTGCTGGAAAGTCTGTGCTTTTTAAGGCCATTTTGGCAGCTTTTGCTTTAAGTGAGAGCGAAGCTAAAATGGTGGAAGTTTTATTAAACGATGAGCTTGAATTAGATGAGTTTGGCATTGAAAATGAAGAATTAAATGTATTTAAACTTTTAAAAGATAAAAGCTCGCGTTATTTTGTCAATAATCAACTTATTTCAAAAAAGAATTTAGCCTTACTTTCTAAGAAATTTGTAAAATATCTTTCAGCTAAGGAAAATAATGAGTTTTCAAATGAAAGATTTTTAAACTTACTTGATTTTATGCAATCAAAAGAGGATAAGAAATTTAAAGATTTTTTAAATGAATATAAAAATGTTTATAAAGAATATATAGAAAATAAAATTAAATTAGAAAAAATTCAAGAAGAAGAAAAAAAGGTAGAAGAATTAAAAGAATTTACAAGCTTTGAAATACAAAAAATCCAAAGTATTAACCCAAAAATAGGCGAATTTGATGAGTTGATGAGTTTAAAAAAAAGGCTTTCTAAAAAAGACAAAATTGATGCAGCTTGGAACAGGGCAAGCAAAATTTTTGAATTAGAATCAGCAGTGATTGAAGCTTTGCAAATTAGTGATGTTGATAGTTCATTTTTTTCAGAGTGTTTAAATGAACTAAGGGTGGTGTGGGAAAATCAAAGTTTTGATGATTTTGATTTTGATATAGAAGAAGTGCTTGATAGGATAGAAAAACTTTCTTCTTTGATTTCAAAATATGGAAGTATAGAAGAAGCTTTAGAAGCTTTAGAGAAGAAAAAAGCAGAATTAGCTCATTATGAAAATTTAAGTTTTGAAAAAAAAGAATTAGAAGAGAAAGTGCAAAATGCTAAAATACTTTTAGATGAGAAAAGCCAAAAATTAAGTACTTTGCGCAAAAAAAGATTAAAAGAGCTTGAGAAATTACTTAATTTTTATCTTGAAAAACTTTATATGAAAGAGATTAAATTAGAGCTTAAAGATTGTGCTTTGAGTATTTTAGGTAAAGATGAAGTGAATTTAAATATAAATGAAGCTAGTTTGAAAAATTTAAGCTCAGGTGAGATAAATCGTTTAAGACTTTCTTTTATCGCAACTGAATGTAATGTTACTAATAAAGCTAGTGGGATAATATTTTTAGATGAAATTGATGCAAATTTAAGTGGTAAAGAAGCAATGAGTATAGCTGAAGTTTTAAAAGAGCTTGCTAAGTTTTATCAAATTTTTGCAATTTCACACTTACCACAGCTTTCATCAAAAGCAAGCAATCACTTCCTAGTAGAAAAAATAGGAAATGAAAGTAAGGTAAGAAAGATAGAAAAAGAAGAAAGAGTAAAAGAACTTGCTAGAATGGTAAGCGGGGAAAATATTACCCAAGAAGCTTTAGAATTTACTAGAACTTTGCTTTAAAAACAAAAAGTAAATTTCAATATGATATAATTAGTTTTTTAAAATTATTTAAAGAGAGTGTTTTACCATGGAAGAAAAAATTTTAATCATTGATGATAATAAAATGCTAACTAAACTTTTAGCAAAAAAAGTAGAAAATACTTTAGGATTAAAGGTAGATGTTGCTTTTGATATGAATAGTGCAAAAGATTTATTGAAAAATGATTATTTTATGGCTTTTGTAGATCTTTGTTTACCAGATGCTCCTAATGGTGAAGTGGTTGATGTAGTTTTAGAAAAAAATATCCCCGCTATTGTTCTTACGGGAAGTAATGACGGACAAACTCGTAAAAAATTTATGGAAAAAGATATTATTAATTATATTCAAAAAGAAAGTGAAGATTGTATTAATGAAATGTTAAATTCTATTAGAATGCTTCAAAAAAATAATAAAACTAAGATAATTTTAGCAATTGCAAATGTAACTTTACGCGCAGAAATGAAGAAAAACTTAAACAATCAGCTTTTTAATGTTTTAGCAGCAGCTCATGGAGAAGAGGCACTAAGTTATTTAAGTGATCATCCTGATACAAAATTAGTAATTTGCGATGCTACTATGCCGGTAATTAATGGGGAAGATTTACTTGTAGAAATTCGCTCAAAATATTCTAAAATAGAACTTGGTGTGATTATGGTTGGGGATAAAGATGATGCATTAGAAGCAAGAGCTTTTAGAAAAGGTGTGAATGATTATGTGATTAGACCTTTCCAAAAAGAATCACTTAATTGTAGAGTAAATAATTGTTTAGATTATATGCAAAAATGTGTTTTGCTAGATGAGTATAGTTTAGGTAAAGATTTATTAACAGGACTTGATGATTATGCTACTTTTGAAAAAAGATTTTTAGATTATTTAGAAGATATACAAGAAAATGAAGAAATGGCGTTGGCTTTGATTGATATTGATAATCTTGCAACAATTAATTATGAATTAAGTTATGATTGCGGTGATGGAGTGATAAAATATACAGCCGAAAAGATTAAAGATCAAATTCGTGGTATGGATTTAGCTACTAGAATTGAAGATGGTAAATTCTACATTGCTTTAAAAAATATAAGCAATAAAGAGGCTTTAAAAGCTTTTTCAAATATAAGAGTTAATATTTCCAAAGAAAGCGTTTTAATAGCTTTAGACGAGGTTGATTATAGCATCTCTGTGGGGGTTGCTTTTGGTAGCAAAGGAAGCCAAATGCAAGATTTGCTCAATAACGCACAAAAGGCATTAGATTTAGCTAAGGCTAATGGAAAAAATAGGGTAGAGGTATGTTTTTAGATTGTGATTTTAGTGAAAAAATCATAGATACTCATTGTCATCTAGATAGCCAAGCTTATTTTGGATATTTAGATGAGATGTTAACGCATGCATTTGAAAATGGTGTAGATAAAATCATTATACCAGGTGCAGATATAAAAGATCTACCAAGAGCAAGAGAGATAGCACATACTTATGATAATGTGTATTTTTCTTGTGGGGTGCATCCTTATGATATAGATGATTTTGATTTAGAAGTTTTAAAAGAATTTATAGATGATAAAAAATGTATCGCAGTGGGTGAGTGTGGGCTTGATTATTATCGTTTAAATACTAATGATGATACTATTAAAACAAGACAAAAAGAAGTTTTTATAGCTCAAATACAACTAGCTATTGAATATAAAAAGCCATTGATTGTGCATGTGCGTGAAGCTAATGAAGACAGCTTTAATATTCTAAAAACATACTCAAAAGAATTGCAAGGCGGTGTTTTGCATTGCTTTAATGCAAGCGAGCTTTTACTTCAACTAGCAGATGAAGGATTTTATTTTGGCATAGGCGGGGTTTTAACTTTTAAAAATGCAAAAAAATTAGTGGAAATTTTACCTAAAATTCCAAAGGATAAACTTGTTTTGGAAACAGATGGGCCTTATTTAACTCCAGAACCACATCGTGGCAAAGTAAATGATCCTATTTTAACGCATTTTGTAGCACAAAAAATATCTGATCTTTTAAAATTATCTAAAGTTGAAGTAGTAAAACTTACGAATTTAAATGCTAATCGTTTGTTTTTTCAAGGTTTATAATGAAAAAAAACTTTATATTTTTTATATTAGTATTATTATGTTTAAATGCTAAAGCCTTGCAGGTAACTCCTGAATATTATACTCAGCAAGCTCAAATTTTAAGAAATTTAGACATAGAAGCAAGCTATCTTAGTGATATGTTATTTTTAGAATTTAAAGAATCTTCTTTAAATATGCATTCTAAAACTTTAGTTGATACCATGAGAGAATTTTATAAAATCACTCCAATTATCCGTAAAATTTTAGAAAAAGAAAATATTCCTCAAGAATTTTTATATTTGGCAATTGTAGAATCTGGTTTAAAAATTCATAGTGTTTCTAGAACTAAAGCAGTAGGTGTTTGGCAGTTTATGAAGCCAACAGCACAAACTTTAGGTTTAAGAATAGATCCTTATGTTGATGAAAGAAGAGATTTAGTCAAATCAACTTATGCAGCCATTGCTTATTTAAAGCAATTAAAAGAGCAGTTTGGAAAATGGTATTTAGCAATTTTAGCTTATAATTGTGGCGATGGTAAATTACGCCAAGCTATAAAAAAAGCAAAAAGTGATGATTTAAGAATCTTGCTTGATCCTGATAAAAAATATTTACCATTGGAAACTAGAATTTTTATTAGAAAAATTCTTACTATGGCATTTTTGGCTAATAATAATGATTTTTTGATTTCACAAGATAGTGCTTTGCTTAATTATGCTCTATCGAGTGAAGTTAAAAAAATACCTGTTCCACCAAGTGTTTCTTTAAGAGAGCTTGCTAAAGTAGCTAAGATGTCTTATAATGAATTTAAGCGTTATAATCCACATTTTAATTATGACTTTACTCCGCCTGATAAAAAAGATTATTATATGTATATTCCTTTAAGTAAAAGTGTGGCTGTGGAAAATGCATTAGAGAATGTAAAGCTAGCTAAAGTGGATACAACTATTCCGCATACAAAAATTTATATAGTAAAAAAGGGTGATAGTCTTTATACTATTGCAAAAAAACATAAAATTAGTGTTGAAAGCATTAAAGAATATAATAAAATCAAAGGAAACTTGATTAATATTAATCAAAAACTTGTGTTAAAAATTAAGGAGAATAACAATGCAAAAATCAAAACTACTCAAAAATTACCAAAAAACTCTCATACAAAAGTCGTTAGTCGTTAGTTGTGTAGGGGTTTTATTTAGTGCTTGTAGTATGGTGCCTATTAGCACACCTACTGTGTATTATCCAGAAAGAGATTTTAAAAGTATAAAGCATAATAATACAGGCTTAAAAGGCACTATGAAACCTTATACTATTAATGGTAAAACATATTATCCAACCGTAGTAGAAGTAGGTGAGACTGCTGATGGTATAGCTAGTTGGTATGGACCGGGCTTTCATGGTAAAAAAACTTCCAATGGTGAAACTTATGATCAACATGCTTATACAGCAGCTCATAAAACTTTACCTATGAATACTATAGTAAAGGTAACTAATTTAAAAAATCATCGCCAAACTACCGTAAGAATAAATGATAGAGGACCTTTTGTAGCAGGTAGGATTATAGATTTATCTAATATGGCCGCAAGAGATATTGATATGATTCAAGCAGGAACAGCTCCTGTAAGACTTGAAGTAATTGGTTTTGGAACAAGTGCAAATTCAGGTTCAGTGCATACTAATTCTAATTTAGGTAGCAGTGGGGAGATTGCTGATAGTGGCCATATTTTCCAAGGCGGAGCTTTTATGGTGCAAATTGGGGCATTTAGAAATAAAAGTGGCGCAGAGTTAATAGCAAGTAGATATAAAAATTATAATTCTTATACTTCAACAATACAAACAAGTGCTAAAGATGGTTTACATAGAGTATTTTTAAAAGGCTTTAGAAGCGAGCAAGAGGCAAGGGATTTTGTTGATGGTGGTTCTTTTCCTGGTGCGTTTATAGTAAGAGAGTAAAATTATGATAGAGCTTATTTTTTTAGATGTAGATGGTTGTCTAACAGATGGTAAAATCATCTACACACAAAATTATGGTGAAATTAAAGAGTTTAATGTAAAAGATGGTGCAGCAATTGAGGCTTGGCAAAAGCTTGGCAAAAAAGTTGCTATTATTACAGGCAGGACTAGCGAATGTGTGTATTTTAGAGCTAGAGATTTAAAAATTGATCTAGTATATCAAGGTATTAGTGATAAATTAACTTGCGCTAAAGAAATTTTAGAAAAATTAAATTTAGACTTTTCTCAATGTGCTGCTATTGGGGATTATTATAATGATATGAGTTTACTTGAAGCAGTTGCTTATAGTTTTAAACCAAAAGATGCACATAAGGCTTTAAAAACTGATAAAGTTTTAAATAGAAAAGGTGGCAATGGGGCGGTAAGTGAGATGATAGAAATTTTAATTGAACATAATAATATGCAAGCTCAATGGGATAAACTTTGGCGATAAAAATTTTTGCTATATTAATGAGTTTATTTGCCTTTGTTATGGTGATTTTAAGTACTCAAGATCCTTATTTGTTTGCAATAAAACCGCAAAAGGTAGATGTGGCAAATATGCAAGCTTTTGATGTGCTTGATTATGAGCTTAATACATCTGTTACAAAAGCTAGCTATCAAGCAAGTCGTTGGGTAAAATACCAAGATAAAGATATTTTTGATGATTTTAAAGTGCAAGCACTTGATTATAATTTAAGTTCGGATTTATTAGTAAGAAATGATGAAAAATCCATTTTAGAAGGTAATGTAAGTTATTTTGATCAAAATCAAACTTCTATTTTTACTCAAAAAGCAATTTATGATATGAAAAATAAAATTTTATTTTCCAATGAAAAATTTAAGGCATATATAGGGTTAAATGAGGTTTTTGGGGATAATTTTTTATATGATGTAAATCAAAAAGAATTAAAAATTCAAGGAATAAAAGCATGGTTTTTAGAGCAATAATTTTTTTGTGTTTGTTAAATTTATTTGCATTTAGTGCTCAAAAAATAGAAGTTTATGCTAAAGATTTTTATTTGGATGAGAAAAATGAAACGAGCATATTAACTGGTGATGTGGAAGTAAAAAAAGGTAAAGATATTTTAAATTCGCAAAAATTAGTCATTTATATGAAAAATAAACAACCCATTAAGTATATAGCTACTAAAGATGCTAAATTTAAAATTATGATGAAAGATAAGATTTATCATGGAAGTGGTGATGAGTTTGTTTATAATGTAGCTAAAGATACATATGAAATTAATGGTAATGCAAAAATTATAGAAGTGCAGTCAAAAAAAGAGCTTATAGGTGATAAAATCATAGTAGATAGAAAAAATATGACTTATAGAGTAGTTAGTAAAGATAAAAAACCTGCTAAATTTGTATTTGAAGTAAAAGAATGATATTAAATGCTAAATTTTTAACTTCTGCTTCTAAAATAAATGAAGCTCCACAGCCTATATATACTGAAATTGCATTTTTAGGCCGCTCTAATGTAGGAAAAAGTTCTTTGATTAATACTCTTTGTAAGAATAAAAATTTAGCAAAAAGTTCTTCAACTCCGGGCAAAACCCAACTCATTAATTTTTTTGAAGTTGATTGTAAAAAAGATGAAGATAAATTTAAATTGATGTTTATTGATTTACCTGGTTTTGGCTATGCTAAAGTGAGCAAAAAAACTAAGGCTATTTGGAATAAAAATTTAGATGAGTTTTTAAAAGAGCGTAGTTCTATCAAACTTTTTATTCATCTAATAGATTCAAGACATGAAAATTTAGATATTGATGCAAATTTGGATTTGTATTTAGATTCTTTTATTAGAGCTGATCAAAAAAAAATAATAGTTTATACAAAAGCAGATAAGCTCAATCAAAGTCAAAAAGCAAAAATTTTAAATGTAAATAAAAATGCCATTTTAGTTTCAAATTTGAAAAAAAGTGGTATTGATAAATTAGAACAAAAAATTATTTTAGAGAGCTTAGGTTTTAATGAGGAGTAGAAATTTAGTAAAAAATAGATTTGATTTTTCTTATTTATTTTTTTATTTATCTTTGATTTTTTATCAAGTGCTAAGCTCTGTTTATTATTGGATGCCTCCTTTGTTTGGCGTGTTTTTTTGTTATATGATAGTGCTTTTAAAAGAAAAAGAAAGAACTCTTAATAAGCTTGATTTTAGATGGTATTTTTCTTTGTTTTATCTTTTATTAATTGATATTATCCATGGATTTTATCTTTTTAGTTCTTGGATAGCTTTTTTTGTTTTTTATCATCTTTTTGTTGATTGGTTTAAAAGTAAATTAAAACTAGGCCATTATTTGCTCGTTATATTTACCTTTTGTGCTTATATTTTTATCTATCTTTTTGATGTATTTTTGGCGTATTTAGATAATAGTCAAATTTTAAAATTTGGTATTGAATATCTATGGTTTTTTGTCGTTGAAGCTTTGATTTCTTTTGTTATTTTTAAAGGGAAAATCTAATATGCGTATGCGTTTGGTGATGGGGTTTATAGCTTGTTTTTTTATACTTTTACTTGCTAGAGTGTATTATATAAGCATTAAATCTAATGTTTATTATGAAGAAATAGCTAAACAAAATGCCATTAAAACGCAATTTTTAGCACCTGTAAGAGGGCAAATTTTAGATGTTAAAGGTAGGCCCTTAGCAGTAAATAAATTAGGTTTTTCAATCTCTATAAAGCCATATTTGTATATAAAAAAGAAAAACAGAAATCTTTTAGAGCAGGAATTGCAAGTTATAGTAGATGCTTTTCCTGATTTAAACATAACTAAATTAAAACGAAATTATATAAAAGCAGATTCTTATTATAATCAAGATTATATAGAAGTGGTTCCATTTATAGAATATGATGCTATGATTAAGCATTTTACTAAGCTTAATTTGCGTGAAAATATGCAAGTTAAATCTACTACTCAAAGATTTTATCCTTATGATGCTTTAGCTAGCCATGTTATAGGTTATGTTGGAAAAGCAAATTTAAATGATATGAATGAAAATGAAATTGCAAGATTAACTAGCTATGTAGGGCGTAGCGGTATAGAGCGTTCTTATAATGAAATTTTGCAAGGTCAAAAGGGTGAAAAGGTTAGCAAAGTAAATGCGTTAAATAAAGAAATAGAAGAACTTTCTTATAAAAAACCTACTTCAAGTAATATCACTTTAAGCATTGATCTTGATTTGCAAGAATACTTGACTAGTATTTTTGAAAATTTAGCAGGCGCTGCTATAGTAATGGATGTAAAAAGTGGAGCTATTTTAGCAGCGGGTAGTTTTCCTGAATATAATCTCAATCCTTTTGTTACCGGTATTAGTCAAGAAGAATGGGATAAACTTTCTAATGATTTAAACCATCCTTTTACTAATAAACTCATTAATGGTCTTTATCCTCCAGGTTCAGTTATAAAAATGGGAACAGCTTTAGCATTTTTAGATAGTGGAAAAGTGAATGAAAATCATAAATATTTGTGTGATTCTAACTTTGAACTTGGTGGTAGAAAATTTAGATGCTGGAAGGCTATAGGTCATGGTTATGTAGATATGACAGATGCTATTAGAGAAAGCTGTGATGTATATTTTTATAAAGGAGCTTTGGAGGTTGGTATTGACATTATTAGTTCTGTTTTTGAAAGAATAGGTTTTGGTACAAAAACAGGAGTAGATTTACCTAATGAATTTATAGGAACGGTTCCTAATAGAATTTGGAAAAAAGAAAAATACAATCAACCTTGGTATCAAGGTGAAACTTTAAATACAAGCATAGGTCAAGGTGATTTTCTTGCTACTCCTATGCAAGTGGCTAAATTTACAGCTATGATTGCTACGGCTAAAAATATCACACCGCATTTTTTACATAGTATTGATGATAATGTTACTAAGGTAAATTTTGACAATAATGAAAGTGTTTTTACGACTTTTGAATTATCAAAACTTCCACTTTTAAGGCGTGCGATGTATGAGGTGGCCAATGTTGATGGTGGAACTACAGCAAGATTTTTAAGAAATTCTCCTATTACTATAGCAGCCAAGACAGGAACAGCTCAAGTAGTTGGAATTTCCCAAAGTGAAAAAAAGCGTATTAAAGAAGAGGATTTAGAGTATTTTTTAAGATCTCATGCTTGGATTACTTCTTATGCGCCTTATGAAAAACCTCAATATGTAGTAGTAGTTTTAATCGAACATGGAAAAAGTGGTAGTAGCGCAGGCGGACCTGTACTTGCTAAAATTTATCAAAAACTTATAGATTTGGGTTATATTGATAAAAAATATATTAAGAAAAAAGCTAAATGATTAGCATTCCATCGCCATAAGAATAAAAACGATATTTGTTTTTTATAGCTTCATGGTAAAGTTCTAAAGTTTTTTCTCTACCTATAAAAGAGGCCACAAGCATAATAAGAGTTGATTTTGGTAAGTGAAAATTAGTGAGTAAAAAATCAAGTCTTTGTGGGGTATTTTGTGGGTGTAAAAACAAATCACAAAAACCTTCTTTTAATTTTTTTCTATGATAATACTCTATACAACGAGTAACTGTGGTGCCTACACCAAGTATTTTTTTAGAAGAATTAATCAAAGCACAAGTTTCATCATCAACATAGAAAAATTCTGAATGCATTTTATGCTCGCGTATATCTTCGCATTCTACACCTTTAAAAGTTCCCGCACCAACATGAAGTGTGATAGTATGGATATTATGATTTTTTTTAAGTTCTTTTATCATTGCTTCGTTAAAGTGCAAGCTTGCAGTGGGTGCAGCAACCGCACCTTGATTTTTGGCAAAAATGCTTTGATAGTTAATGTTATCTTGTGCTTCATCTGCTCTTTTAATATATGGTGGTAAAGGTATATGGCCTATTTTTTCTAAAATTTCAAAAACTTCATGATGATTGAATTTTTTTTCATCATTAAAAAATTCTACTTCTCTTGTGCCATCATCGTGTAATTTTTTGATTTTAGCTTTTAAAGAATTTTCAAAATATAAAATTTGTCCTTCTTTAACCTTACCACGAATTTGAACTAAAAAATCATTATTTTTTAAAGGGTGATTAATGAAAAGTTCTATTTTGCTACCACTTTCTTTAAATCCATAAATTCTTGCTTTTATTACTTTAGTGTCATTAAAGATAATTTCACAAGGTGGTAAAATTTTAGCTAAGTTCTTAAAATGTAAATGTAAAATTTGATCTTTACATCTTTCATAAACTAAAAGTTTAGCATTCTCCTTGGGTAAGATAGGAAAATTTGCTATAAGTTCATTAGGTAAATCATAATCATAACTAGAAAGCAAAAGATCTTTATCAATCGTTTTCATCATTTTCTTTTTGACTAGGATTAACTTTTTTGGCTATATAAATAGAAATTCCATAAAGCCCGCACAAAGGAACGGCCATTAAAAATTGTGAGATTATATCAGGTGGTGTCATCATAGCTGAAAAAACAAAAATTACTAAAACTGAAACTCTAAAGTGTTTTTTTAAAAATGCATCATCAATAAGTCCAAGTTTGGCAAAGAAAAAGGTTATCACAGGCATTTCAAACGCTAAGCCAAAGGCAACTACAAGTTTAGTAAAAAATCCCACATACAAGCCTATGCTGATTAAAGGTTTAAAATCTTGAGTTTGCACCCCAAAATCAATTAAAAATTTAAAAGCCAAAGGTATGACTATATAATAACAAAACAAAGCTCCAAGCGCAAACATAATGCTAGCAAAGCTTACAAAAGGCACTACTAATCTTTTTTCATTATCATAAAGTCCTGGTGCTACGAATTTCCAAAACTGCCAAAAAATAACCGGTAAAGAAATCAAAAAAGCTGTAAAAAATGAAACTTTCATTGCAGTAAATAAAGGCTCTTGTAATTCAACGAAAGTCATTTGTTTTGAAATTTCAGGTAAGGCTGCTTCAACGGGTGCTTTTAGTATATCTATGATATAACTATTAAAACTAAAGCATACAAAAAACATTACAACAACACAAGCTACGCTTATAAATAATCTTTTTCTAAGTTCTACTAAATGTGGTTTTAATTCTTCAAACATTCTTAGCTTTCCATTTTTTGAGTATTTTTTTCATCTTTTTGAGTTTTTTCTTCTACACGCGAAAGTTCTTGTATATCTTTTTCTAAATCATTAATTTCACTTTTTAACTCTTTGGTATTATTTAAAATATCTTCTTTGAGTTGATCAAATTCTTCAAAACTCAGTTTTTTTCTGATATTTTCGTTAGTTTGTGAAAATTCATCTTTGTATTTTTGTGCTTCATCTTTTAACTCTGCTATTTTTAATTCTTTATTGATACTTGCTTTTGCTTCATCAATATTACTTTTAATGGCTTTTAAAATTTTTGCAATTTCAACTATAGTTGAAGGTAGTTTTTCAGGCCCAAGAACTAAAATAGCTATAACTAAAATAACTAAAATTTCTCCAAAACTCATTATTTTATCTTCTTTCGCTTAAATATATAGTTTGCATTTTACATAAAAATACTTAAAAATACTATTACTTTTATAATATTAATATATAAAGATATATTGATATATTAATATATTTTTGTTATGCTTATTTTAAAATGAAATGGAGTGAAAAATTATGGAAAAGTTATTTTTTATTTTTAAAGATTTTTTGATTTTATTTGTTGAAATTTCTATTTTATTTATATTAGTTAGTATGCTCATTGCTTATCTTAATGAGCGTTATGCTAAATTTTTCAATGAACATTTAAAGAAAGATTCTTTTGTAAGTTATATAAAGGCTATTCTTTTGGGTAGTTTAACTCCCTTTTGTTCATGTTCAAGCATACCGCTTTTAAATGCATTTTTAAAAGCTAAAGTACCACTTGGAGTATGTATAGCTTATTTGATAACTTCGCCTTTAATTAATCCTATTATAGTAGTGATGTTTGTAGTAAGTTTTGGCTTAAAAATCTCTTTATTTTATGTGGGATTTTTATTTAGCGTGATTTTATTTATTGCTTTTTGTGTTTCAAAAATAAACACTCAAAGATTTTTTAATGAAGATTTTTTAAAAAATGATTTAGAGCAAACTTCAAAGTGTTGTTCTAATGATACTTCTAAAAGTTTATGCTGTGAAAAACCTAGTTCTATTTTTGTTAAAAATTCTAAAATTAGCAGTAAAATTTTAAAATTTAAGACTAAAACAAAAGAAAATAAAATCAAAATATTATTTATGCAAAGCTTTAATGAATACAAAAAAATTCTGCCATATATTATTATTGGTATGGGTATTGGGGCTTTTATACACGGCTTTTTTCCGCAAGATTTTTTTCAAAATTATATGAAAGATTATGGGGTATTGGGTGTATTTATAGCAGCATTTATAGGGGTTTTGCTTTATATGAATTGCACTGCTATGATTCCTGTAGCACTAGCTTTAACTACCAGTGGATTTCCGCTTGGTATAATGATGAGTTTTTTAATAGCAGGAGCAGGGTGTTCTTTACCTGAGCTTATTTTGCTTAAAAGAATTTTTAAAACAAGCTTTTTGTTTTTATTTGCAGGTATGATTGTTTTTATTGCAATTAGTTTTGGACTTTTAATGTTTTTTATATAAGGAATTTTATGCAAGAATTTTTAAAAATAACAAGTGCAATTAATGATGAAAGCAGGATTTTAATCTTAGCTTTTTTACAAAAATATGGAAAACTTTGTGTGTGTGATTTGCAAAGCTCTTTAAATATGAGTCAATCAAGGCTTTCAAGACATTTAAAAATTTTAAAAGAAGCTAATTTTTTAGAAGTAGATAGACAGGGTGTTTGGGCGTATTATGGAGTAAAAGAAAATTTAAATAATTTTTGCAGCGATATATTAAAAAATATCAATGAACTTTCTATAAAGCTTCCTGAGCTTAAAAGGTTTTCTTGTGAATGCAAAGCTTAAGTGCTAATATACAAAGCTAGTTCATCGCTTAAAAGATAATTAGTATTATAAAAAATTCCATTTTTATATACTAATTTCCCTTTTTTGCTAAGAAACATTGCCTTTTCTTTTTCTAAAGGTTCTAGCTTTGTTTCATCCACTCCTATAATGCTTCTAAGTCCTAGAAAAATATGCTCTAAACACAAATCTTTTGAATTTAAATTTTCAACCTCCCTAAAACAAGGATTTGCTATATAATCTTTTAAACTTTTTTTAGTATAAAATCTTTGATTTTTTAAAAATCCTACCGCACTTAAACCACATCCTATATAGTCTTTTCCTTGCCAATAAGCAAGATTATGTTTGCAAATTTGTCCAAAATTACTGATTTCATATTGTTTATAACCAAGATTTTCAATTGCTTTGATAAAATGTTTTGCAAGGCGTGGAGCGTTTTTTTTATAATGAAATTTTTTAGCAAATCTTGTCTTTTCTTCTATAGTTAAATTATAAGCACTCACATGGCTAATATCAATTAAAGCGAGTTTAGAAATTTCATAATCAAGCATTTTACTATCATCGAGTTTTGTATCATAAATTAAGTCTAAATTTATATTATTAAATCCTGCTTTTTTTGCGTTTTCTATACTTGTAAAAATGTTTTTTTGATCATGAATACGCCCAAGGAATTGTAATTTTTTTTCATGAAAACTTTGCACCCCAAAAGAAATGCGGTTAAAACCTAAATTTTTTATCTCTTTAAGCCAAGAAAAATTGCTTGAGTTAGGATTTGCTTCTATGCTTATTTCATTATTTTTTTGTAAATAACTTTGCAAAAAAATAAAAATTTTTTCATAAAAATTAACACTCATTAAACTAGGAGTACCACCACCTATAAAAATAGTTTTTATGGAATTTTTATCAAGCATAAAAAAATCTAATTGATATTTTATATCTTGCATTAATGCGTTTAGATAATCTTTTTCAAAATATTTTTTTTTAAGTGAAGTAAAAGAACAATAAAAACATTTACTTTCGCAAAATGGTATATGTATATATAAATGCATAAAACTTCTTTAAAATGTGATTATAAATTCGTATTTTTTTGTTAGAATTATATTATTAAAAAGTCAAGGATAAGAAAATCATGGAAAAAGAAAAAAAATATAGGCCAAATGTAGCCGCAATAGTGCTATCATCAGCTTATCCTTTTGAATGTAAAATTTTACTCGCTAAACGCAATGATATGGAAAATATATGGCAGTTTCCTCAAGGTGGAATAGATGAGGGAGAGGATGCTAAAAGTGCGTTATTTAGAGAATTAAAAGAAGAAATAGGTACAGATGAGATTGAAATTTTAGCCGAACATCCTGAATGGATTAGTTATGATTTTCCACCTAAGGTTGCACAAAAAATGTATCCTTATGATGGTCAAAATCAAAAATATTTTTTAGTTAGATTAAAAAACAAAGCTATTGTTAATCTAAATACTAAAAATCCTGAATTTGATGCTTATAAATTTGCTTCATTAGAAGATGTGTATGATATGATTAATCATTTTAAAAAGCCTATATATATTAGAGTTTTAAAATATTTTAAAGAAAGGGGGTATATTTAATGCTGGTCGTACAAAAATATGGGGGAACGAGTGTAGGAACGCTTGAGCGTATCGATGAAGTTGCTAAAAGAGTGGCAAAAAGTAAAAAAACTTGCGATAAGTTAGTTGTAGTAGTTTCTGCAATGAGTGGAGTTACTAATGAGCTTATTGATTTTGCACATCATTTTAGTAAAAATCCTTCAGGTCGTGAGATGGATATGCTTTTAAGTAGTGGTGAGCGTGTAACTTCATCTTTACTTGCTATTGCATTAAATGAAATGGGTTTAAAAGCTACTGCATTTTCCGGACGCAATGCAGGGATTATTACAGATGATGTTTATACTAAAGCAAGAATTGAACACATTGATACTATAAATATCAATACAGCTTTAGATGAGGGGTATATTGTAGTAGTTGCTGGCTTTCAAGGTATCGACAAAATGGGTAATGTTACTACTTTGGGTCGTGGTGGAAGTGACTTAAGTGCAGTTGCATTAGCAGGAGCCTTAAATGCTGATTTGTGTGAAATTTATACTGATGTAGATGGGGTATATACTACCGATCCTAGAATTGAGCCAAAGGCTAAAAAGCTAGATAAAATTTCTTATGAAGAAATGCTAGAGCTTGCAAGTTTGGGAGCTAAAGTTTTACAAAATCGCTCTGTAGAGCTTGCTAAAAAATTAAATGTAAAATTAGTTACTAGAAGTAGCTTTAATGAAAATGAAGGGACGATCATTACTAAGGAGGAAAATATGGAACAAGCTTTGGTTAGTGGTATAGCACTAGATAAAAACCAAGCAAGGGTTACTTTAAGAAATATTGATGATAAGCCAGGAATTGCTGCTGAAATTTTTGGAACTTTGGCAAATGAAAATATCAATGTAGATATGATTATCCAAAATGTAGGTGTAGATGGAGCTACAAATTTGGGCTTTACTGTGCCTGAAAACGAGCTTGATTTAGCAACTAATGCTATGAAAAAAGTTTTAGGTGCTAATGCTAATATAGAAACAGATAGTGCAGTGGTAAAAGTTTCAGTTGTGGGTGTGGGTATGAAATCACATTCTGGAGTAGCTTCAGCAGCTTTTAAAGCATTGGCAAATGAAAATATTAACATACAAATGATTTCTACAAGCGAAATTAAAATTTCAGTCATCGTGCATGAAAAATATGGTGAATTAGCTGTAAGAGTATTGCATGAAGTTTATAAACTAGATGTATAAATGAGTAATAGTTTTTTAAAATTTACCCTAGAGCAAATCCGAGAAAATGGCACTTATACAAGTTGGTTAGAAGAAAGGCGTCTTGAATGGTCGCCTTTGATAGCTTCTAAATTAGCTTTGCTTTTACAAGGTTATACTTTTATTGTGATTACTGATGAGCAAAGAGTTTGGTTTGAAGAGTATTTTTTAAGCCAAATCAATGCTAACACCACAAGACCTTTAGTGCCTTTTGTGTCTTTAAAAGGAATTTATAATAAGGCTTGCAATACCCAAGAAGATATAGATTTGCTAAATGATCTTTTAAGTATTTCTTTTCCTAATGGTTATGCTTTTTTTTATATAGGAACTAATACAGGATTTAAATTTAAAATCGCCAATTCTAAAGCAGAAAGTATGCTTTGGCTTTTTGATGAGCAATTGCAAAATAGCTTTTATCTTTCCTCACGCGATAAGGAATTAGACTATAAACTTATTTCTTTATACAAAGTATTTGAGCAAAGCTTAGAGGCTGTGCTTTTTTCTAAGGTAGAAATTTGAATCTAAGAAATAAAATCATTATCCATAATGATTTTGAGTTTATGCAAGAAAAACTCACAGAAGAATATGGGCAAAAAAATCTTAGATTTTTCATACCTAAAAACCCTGATTTAGAATTAAGATTAAATGACTTAACTTATGACAAAAACGCTCAAGCAACGGCAAGGGCTATTATGAAAGAAAGTTATATGGCTGAAGCACAAGCTAAAATTATTGTTATACTAGCTAAGTCTTTTCGTGAAGAAGCACAAAATTTTTTATTAAAACTTTTTGAAGAGCCACCAAAAAATGTATATTTTATTATCGTAGCTCCTTCAAAAAATGTTTTTTTACCTACTATACTTTCAAGATTTATCATAGAAAAGCATAAAATTCAAAAAGAAAAGATGTCTTTAAATTTAGATCTTAAAAAAATGGATCTAGCTCAAATTGCTTCATTATTAAAACAATATGAAAATATAGACAAGCATGAATGTTTAGATTTAATTAGTGTTTTAAGCTATGAGTGTTTTAAACAAGATATAAAATTAAACGATGAAGAAATTGATTTTTTTTATAAAGCTTATGAGTTAGCTAAATTAAATGCAAAGCCAACTATTTTACTAAGCACCATAGCTTTAATTTTACACGAGAGAAAAAATGAAAATCATTAAAATCAATCCTAACACAGACTTTGAGCAAATTTCTAAATATATAAAGCCACATAAAGCAGGTAAGAAAATTATGAGTGAAAAAACTCAAATTCATTTTTTTCTTATCAAAGAACTAAGAGCACCTGCTGCAAATATACTTAAACAAGACGCACTAAGGGTTGGAGCTGAACTTGTAACACATAAAGAAGTTATACTAGGTAAAGAACATACTAATGCCTTGCTTATGGTAACACAAGATCAAGCTAAAAAGCTTATAGAAAAAGAAAAACTACAAGATTTTAAGCTTAAAAATTTAGCACTATTTTTAAAGTCTAATTTCGCTAAACCAAAATATGCAAAAATCATGGGTGTGATTAATATTAATGAAGATAGTTTTAACGCTCAAAGTAGGGTTAAAGAAAATGAAGTTTTAGAAAAAATCGAACTTATGATCTCTCAAGGGGCTGATTATATAGATATAGGCGGGGTTTCTTCAAGGCCTGGAAGTATGTATTGTGGGAAAGAAGAAGAGTTTAAACGCTTAAAAAATACCCTAGATTTAATCTATAAAGAAAAACTTTATGAAAAATGTATTTTTAGTTTAGATAGTTTTGATGAGTATTGTTTAGAATATGCTTTAAATAAAGGCTTTAAGCTTATTAATGATATCACCGGTTTTAAAAATGAAAATTTAGCCAAACTAGCTTTAAAATACAAAGCCACTTATACACTCATGCATATACAAAATACCCCACAAAATATGCAAGATAACCCGCATTATGAAGATGTATTAGCCGAGCTTGATGATTTTTTTACGCAAAAGCTAGAAAGGCTAAGTGAGCTTGGTTTAGAAGATGTGATTTTAGATGTTGGCATTGGTTTTGGTAAAAGTCCTTGGCATAATATGATGTTAATCAAACATTTAGAGCATTTTTTACGCTTTGAAAAAGAACTTTTAATCGGAGCTAGTAGGAAAAGTATGATAAATGCTTATTTTAGCTCAAGTGTTGAGCAAAGACTAGCGGGCACACTTTATTTGCATTTAGAGGCTTTTAAAAATGGTGCAAGCATTATAAGAGTGCATGATGTGTATGAACATAAGCAAATGTTTGAACTTGCAAAAGCTATGGATGAACTTTCTTTGGAGTAGTGATGACTTATCAAGAGTATTTAGAAAAGGTAAAATTGGCAAAAGAATGGATGAGGGCTTATTATGAAGATGATGAGCCTTTAGCAAGCGATGAAGAATACGATAAACTTATAAGAGAGTTAAAAGCATTTGAAACGCTTCATCAAGAAAAGATTTCTAAAGATTCTCCTACGCAAAATATCGCCCCAACTATACAAAGTGAGTTTCATAAACTTGCACATAGTGCAAAAATGTGGTCTATGGAAGATGTTTTTGATGAAGCTGAGCTTAGAGCTTGGGCAAAAAGAGCTAAATGTGAGTTTGATTTTTTCATAGAACCTAAATTTGATGGAGCGAGTTTAAATCTTACTTATGAAAATGGTATTTTAATCAGCGGTGCTACAAGGGGTGATGGAGAAGTAGGCGAGGATATTACTTTAAATGTAAAAGAAATATCAAACATACCTCAAAAAATTCCTTATAAAGACAAGATAGAAATTCGTGGCGAAGTGGTGATTTTAAAAGAAGATTTTGAAAAAATCAATGAAAAAAGAGCTAAAGATGGCTTGAGCTTATTTGCAAACCCACGCAACGCAGCAAGTGGTTCACTAAGACAGCTTGATACAAGCATTACAAAAGAAAGAAATTTAAAATTTTATCCTTGGGGAGTGGGGGAGAATTCTTTAGAATTTAGCAAGCACTCTGAAGTAATGGAGTTTGTAAGAAGTCTTGGTTTTTTAAAAGATGATTTTGTTTTTTGTGTTAAGACTTTAGATGAGGTTTTAGAAAAATATCACGAGCTTTTAGAAAAAAGAGATCAAAAGCCCATGATGATGGATGGTATGGTTGTAAGGGTAGATGATTTAGCTCATTGTAAGCTTTTGGGTTATACAGTGAAATTTCCAAAATTTATGGCTGCGTTTAAATTTCCTGCTTTGGAAAAAACTACAACATTACTTGGGGTTAATTTACAAGTTGGAAGAAGTGGAGTGATCACCCCTGTGGCAGTGCTAGAACCTGTAAATTTAGATGGGGTTGTAGTAAAGTCTGCAACCTTGCATAATTTTGATGAGATAGCTAGACTTGGAGTGATGATAGGCGATAGCGTAAGTGTGATAAGAAGTGGCGATGTCATACCTAAAATCACTAAAGTTTTTACCCAAAGGCGTGATGGTTTAGAAAGTAAAATTGCCAAGCCAACTCTTTGTCCTGAGTGTTTAAGTGAGCTTTTAGATGAGGGTGCTTTTTTAAAATGTCAAAACCTAGACTGCAAAGCAAGACTTGTAAATTCCATTATACATTTTGTATCTAAAAAGTGTTTAAATATAGACGGCCTTGGAGAAAATATCGTCGAGCTTTTGTTTAAAGAAGGAAAAATCACTAACATAGAAAGTATATTTTTCTTAAAATATAGTGATTTTGAAGGCTTAGAAGGCTTTAAAGAAAAAAAAATCAACAATCTTCTAAGTGCTATTGAAAATGCAAAAAAATGCCCCTTATCAAGGTTTATCACTGCTTTGGGTATAGAGCATATCGGAGAAGTAGCAGCTAAAAAACTAGCTCAATCTTTTGGCTTTGAATGGTTTATGCAAAGCTATGAAGCTTATGCAAATTTAGAAGGCTTTGGCGAACAAATGGCTAAAAGCTTAGAAGAATTTACCCATGTCAATGCAAATCGCATTAAGCATTTTTATGAAATTTTGCATTTAGAGGATGAGAAAAAAGAGCTTATTATAAATGATAATATTTCTAATAAAACCTTTGTTATCACAGGCACTTTAAGCAAATCACGCGATCATTTTAAAGAACTAATCGAAAACTTTGGAGCAAAGGTAAGTTCAAGTGTGTCTAAGAAAACTGACTTTGTATTATATGGAAGTGAAGCAGGCTCAAAGCTTGAAAAGGCTCAAAGTTTAGGAGTTAAGTGCATCAATGAAGCTGAGTTTAACGCTCTTTTAGGCGGTGATGATGAGGTATGATGTCTTTGTAAGTGCAAAGTTAAACATTTCTCGCAACAAAGCTTGTGAGCTTATAGAAAACAAGCAAATTTTACTCAATAGTGAGTTTAAAAAAACCTCTTTTAAAATCACATCTTTAAATCCTTTAGAAGATGAGAGTTTAAAACTCACGCTTTTAGAAGAGCTTTTTGTAAGCAGAGCTGCTTTTAAGCTCAAGCATTTTTTACAAGAGTATACATTTACTATCAAAGATAAAATTTGTTTAGATATAGGTTCATCGACCGGAGGTTTTGTGCAAATTTTACACCAAAATAATGCTAAACACATTACAGCTTTAGATGTAGGTTCTAACCAACTTCATGAGAGCTTAAGAAATTTAGAAAATATCCAAATTTGTGAAAACACTGATTTGCGTGAGTTTAAAAGTGAAATTTTATATGATGTTATCACTTGTGATGTGAGTTTTATATCTTTAACACATTTGATTTTTCATATAGATAAACTTGCTAAAGATCTTATCATCTTGCTTTTTAAACCTCAATTTGAAGTAGGTAAAAATGCTAAGCGCGATAAAAACGGAGTGGTAAAAGATACCAAAGCCATCAAAAATGCTAAAGAAAGCTTTGAAAAAGCTTGTGCAAAGCTTGGTTGGATCTTGCAAGCAAGTCAAGAGTCACACTTAAAAGGAAAAGAAGGTAATGTTGAGTTTTTCTACGCCTATAGAAAAAACTAAGATCACAAATTTAGCCATAGGGCGTTTTGATGGTATGCATTTGGGGCATTTTGAGCTTTTTAAGCATTTAGATGAAAATGGTGCCTTATTTATCATCACTAAAGAGGAAAAAGAAGCCCTAACACCTAAGGATTTTAGAGTAAATTTGGTTGATTTTCCTTTGATTTTTTGTGATTTTGATAAAATCAAGGACTATAAAGGCGAGGATTTTTTAAAGCTTTTAAAGCAAGAATTTCCCAAACTAGAAAAGATCATTGTAGGTTATGATTTTAAATTTGGCAAAGAAAGAAAATGCAGTGCCAAAGACATACAAAGTCTTTGTGGTATAAACACCATCATCGTAGATGAGTTTAAAATTCAAAATAAAAGTGTTCATGCAAGTATGATTAAAACCTTACTTAAAGAAGCAAAAGTCAAAGAAGCTAAAAATTTTCTAGGTAGATTTTATAATATACAAGCAAATATCATCAAAGGTCAAGGCATAGGCGCTAAAGAGCTTTTTGCAACTTTAAATTTACATACAAAAGACTTCTTTTTACCCAAAGATGGCGTATATGCGACTTTAGTAAAGATTGAAAATAAAAGCTATCATAGTGTAAGTTTTATAGGCATAAGATCTACTGATAAAAATTTTGCTTTAGAAACGCATATTTTAGATGAAAATTTCACAAACACAAAAGCAATTTTAGTTGAGTTAAGTTTTATTGACTATATAAGAGCTAATGAGAAATTTAACGACTTAGCCTTATTAAAAGCACAAATTAGTAAAGATATTGACAAAGCAAAAGAAATTTTAGGAAGATTAAATGAAAGATGAAATTTTTAAAAAACCCTTAGAAAAACAATTTGAATTTGATAAAAGCGTAGCAAGTGTTTTTGATGATATGGTGTCAAGATCTGTGCCTTTTTATACGCAAAATTTAAAACTCATAGTCGAACTTATTGATCATTTTACACCACAAAATGCGAGAATTTGTGATCTTGGTTGTTCTACGGCTAGTTTATTGCTTGCACTTTATGAAAAAAGAAAAGATTTTCTTTTAAGCGGGGTTGATGAGGCTAATGCTATGTTAGAGATCGCCAAAAACAAATGTCAAGCCTTTGGAGCTAGGGTGGAATTTCATCAAAAAAATTTAGATGATTTTGAGTTTTTTAAAAATGATGTTTTTATAGCTACTTATACTTTGCAGTTTATTCGCCCACCTAAAAGACAAGAATTAGTTGATAAAATCTATCAAAACTTAAATGAAAATGGTATATTTGTGCTTAGTGAAAAAATTCTTTATGAAGATGTCAAAATAGCTAAAAAAATGATACAAATTTATGAGCAATATAAACTAGAGCAAGGTTATAGTAAGCTAGAAATTTCAAGCAAGCGAGAAGCCTTAGAAAATGTCCTCATACCTTATACTCAAAATGAAAACATAACTATGCTTAAAAAGGCAGGATTTTCTAAAGTAGAAAGCGTATTTAAGTGGGTAAATTTTGAAACTTTCATAGCTTTTAAATAAAAATATTTTTTATAACAATGTGTTTTAGAAAAATAATTATGAAGCCATGGAAGCAAAAATATTATTTTTTAACCATAAAGTCTATTTTATAGTAATTTTAAATTTAAGATACTTCTTATCTTAAATTATACTTAAGTAAAAATTTATAAATAAAATATTAATATTCTATACTTATTGTTAAAATATTAGCAATGGGTATTGTAAAACACACAAACAAATAATGAATCAATCAAATACATTAACTATTTTTGAAAGGACTTTTTCAATGAATATAAATTTATCTAAAAATTGCCTTATGGGGGGGGTAGCACTTTATTAAAACTTTCCCTACTCACTATACTTTCACTAAACTCTTTAGAAGCTGCCACCCAGGCAAATTATGATAAAGCTTCTAATACTTATGTAATTAAAAAACACCATTATAATAATAATGATGTTTATGATTATAATCTTGACACATATAAACTCTTAAGTGGTAAAAACTTCTATGGTCAAATGGCTAGCAATAAAAACCTTTCAAATATTACTTTAATCTATGATAATCCTAAAAACAAAGCTCATGAAAAAATGAATGATTTATATTTAAACAAGACATACTCACTCCAAGTATCAAAGAAGATATTTTTGTAGTTAATGGTTTTCATAGTTCTAACTCAGCTAATACTACCCTAAATCAAATCAGCTATATACCTTTTTTAGTTTCAGCCTATACCTTTAATGCAAAAGCAAATAATAATACCTTAGTATTAAAAGCAGGGGAATTATCTTCAGTATATTATTTAAAACCTACCGATAAAGAAGTAATTAATCCTAAAGCTAGTGGATTAGATAATAAATATAATTTTTTAATCACTCCAGCCATAGCAAGAAAAGGTGAAGCAAGCAATAATACTTTAAATTTCTTAAAAGATGCCTATGTGGATATGGGTGTTGAAAACACCTATACCCTACCTTTAAATGGTGCTCCTTATATCTTAGGTGCTTTTGGAGTTGATGCTAATACTAATAATAATACTGTGATATTAAATAAGGGAGTA
>NZ_JAKMSF010000008.1:0-104681 GCF_025772505.1 Campylobacter sp. CNRCH_2016_3089 | reverse complement strand
GAGTTTTAGTAGATTATAATATAATATTAGGATGATGTTAAATAAATTAGATTTTTTCTTAAAAGATAATAATATATTTCTAAGTGGTTCTGCTGGAGTTGGTAAATCATTCTTAACTACAGAACTTGTTAAATTATATAGAAAACAAGGTAGAATTGTTGTTGTATTAGGTTCTACTGGATTAAGTGCATTTAATATAGGAGGAGTTACTTTACATAGTTTTTTTGCTTTTAAAAGATGTCAAAATTATGATGAGTTATATTATGAAGATAGAAAGCAAAGGGATAAACTAGAAAAATTAAAGAGAATTTTAAAGCAATGTGATTTATTAATTATTGATGAAATTTCTATGATAAGTGCATCTTTGATGGAAATGATTTATTATAGATTAACAAGAAGTGACTTTAGTGGTAAAATTTTATTAGTCGGTGATTTTTTTCAACTTCCACCTGTAATAAACTACAAAGAGAATCAAAACACTTTATTTCAAAATACTCTATATGCTTTTTCTTCTCAAGCTTGGAATGATTTAAAATTTGTCAATTTAAAGCTTAGTATTACTAAAAGAACTTTAGATAAACAATTTTATGAATATTTATTTTTTCTTAGAATTGGCAAAGTAAATCAAGAAATACTAAGTTTTTTTAAAAAAATGTTAATTTATCCAAAAGATTTGCTTGAGTATATGGACGAATATACCCTATTGTGTGCTACAAATAAAAAAGCTAATTGTATAAATGCTAAAAAATTAAATCTTTTGCAAGGTAAAGAAAAAATATTTAAATCAAGAATGGAAAAATTAGATCATACTTTAGATGATAAAATTTATGAGCAGTGGATTAAAGGATTAAATTCTTTAGAGGAGTTAAAATTAAAAATAGGTTCTAAGATTATTTTTTGTGTAAATAATAAAGAGGAAAATTATTACAATGGAGAACAAGGAATTATTTTAGATTTTATAAAAGATAAAGAGCAAGAATATATTCTGATAGAGAAAAATAATGGTGAAAGATTGAAATTAAAACCATATGAATATACCTTAGAAGAGTATGAGTTAGACAAAGATGAAAAACTAGAAGTTAAGATAAAAGCTAAATTTGTTCAATTTCCTATAAAACTAGCTTATGCTATAACAATCCATAAATCTCAAGGTATGAGTATAAATAAGCTCATATGTGATATTGATGGAATTTTTGAAAAAGGACAATTATATGTATGTTTATCAAGAGCCATTAATCCTTGTAATTTAAAAATCATATATAATTATAAAATACCTTTTGAGGATTATTTTTTAAGAATTTTAAAAACCGATAAAGAAGTGAAAAAATTTTATTTACAAGAAAAATTTATAGATTTAGAAGAAGACGAGGAGATAATATGAAATGGATTATAGTTTTGCTTTTAATGTTTTTTAATATCCATGCTAGTTCCTTGAGTATAGAAAATTTTAGAACTGATTTATATTCAAAGGTTGGAAATAATACTTTAAAAAAAATTGAAATGAATTTAGATTTTGAGGGAGAAAATTTAGATCAAAAGAAAATTATAGATGCTTTAAACACCATTGTATCTAGTTATTTTTATGAAGATTTATTTACAGAAGTTGGTAAAAATAATTTTAAAGAAACCTTGCTTAAATTTAGTAATAAAAAATATAAAACTCAAATTAAAAATATTTATATTTTAAAAATTAATTCGGTAGCTAAGTTTGACTTGGAAGAATTTAAGCGTTTTATAAATGATTTGGAAAAAAAAGATGACAATACAATAAAAACTATCAAACAAAAGGAAATTCAAGATAATTCCAAAGTTGCAAAAAATACGGATCAAAATAATACTCAATCAAAAGATATAAATACCGATCAAATAAACAACAATGATAAAGATGATAATAAAAGTTTTAATCAAGATACTAATACAAGTAAAGAGGCTATGGATATGATTTTAAAAACCATGGAAAAAACTCAAATGCAAATGTTAGCTCCAAGTAAAGAACAGCAAGATTTGTTTAATGAAATACCATTTTGATTATTGAATAATATCAAAATGGCTTGGGATTTTTGGTATAAAAATATTTTCGTTGATATTTTGATCAAATTTCTGATTATAAAAATAAATACTAACTAAGTTTCCCAACTCATCTTTATAAGAAATATTACTAAGATTATCATTTTTTAGTTTGATATTATATGTGATATTTTCGTATTTTGCTTCATAATTTTCATGAGATATTAATTTTGCATTTTTAAAAATTTCTTGAAGATTTGGTAAATTTTGCAATTGAGTATAAATAGCTTGTTCTAACTCAGGCTCTATGATAATAACTTCTTTGTGATTGATATAAATTTGTTTTTTATTTGGTTTAGTATAATTCCAAAAGGCTTTATTTTGAGTAATGATAAAATTTCCTTTATAATTTAGCGAAGAATTATTGCTTTGTACCTTTTGTTCAAAATTACTACTAAAATTTTTAAAATTTATATCAAAAGCAAAAATACTACAAACAAATAACATTAAAAATATAAAATATCTCATAATTATCCTTTAAAAATTTTGTAAATTATATAAAATTTATCCAAACAAAACTTTTTATATAGTTCTAATTAAATTCAAGGTATAATCTAGCATATATTTTTGTAATTAAAGGTAAAAAAATGTTTTCTAGTGTATTTAAAGCAATATTTGGCACAAAAAATGATCGAGAAGTAAAAAAATATTTAAAGAGGGTTGTGCAAATTAATGCTTTAGAATCAAAATACCAAAATTTAAGCGATGATGAATTAAAACAAGTATTTATAGAATTTAAAACACAAATTCAAAAAGAAAAACAAACTTTAGACCAAATATTGAATGATGTTTTTGCGATAGTTAGAGAAGTAGGAAAAAGAACTCTTAATATGCGTCATTTTGATGTGCAATTAATCGGTGGCATGGTTTTACATGATGGAAAAATTGCTGAAATGAAAACTGGGGAAGGTAAAACCTTGGTTGCAACTTTACCTGTTGTATTAAATGCTATGAGTGGTAAGGGTGTGCATGTGGTTACCGTAAATGATTATTTGGCTAAAAGAGATGCAGAGCAAATGAGTGCTATTTATAATTTTTTAGGTTTTAGTGTAGGTGTGATACTTTCAGAACAAAATAGTGATGAGGCACATAAAAAAGCTTATGAGTGTGATATAACTTATGGTACAAATAATGAATTTGGCTTTGATTATTTACGCGATAACATGAAATTTTCAAAGCTTGAAAAAGTACAAAGAGAGCATAATTTTGTTATAGTTGATGAAGTAGATAGTATTTTAATAGATGAAGCAAGAACTCCGCTTATTATAAGTGGGCCTACAAATAGAACTTTAGACGGCTATGTTAAAGCAAATGAAGTAGCAAAACAAATGCAAAAAGGCCAAGCAGCTACTACTCCTCAAGAATTGCCAAGTGGTGATTTTGTTGTCGATGAGAAAAATAGAACTATTATGATTACAGAGGCTGGAATTTCTAAGGCTGAAAAATTATTTGGAGTAGAAAATTTATATAGCTTAGATAATGCAATATTGGCCCATCAGCTTGACCAGGCTTTAAAAGCGCATAATTTATTTGAAAAAGATGTGCATTATGTATTAAGAGATAAAGAAGTTGTAATTGTTGATGAATTCACGGGAAGATTAAGCGAGGGAAGACGCTTTAGTGATGGTTTACACCAAGCATTAGAAGCTAAAGAAGGGGTAAAAATTCAGGAAGAAAGTCAAACTTTAGCAGATATTACTTTCCAAAATTATTTTAGAATGTATAAAAAGTTAGCAGGCATGACAGGTACTGCACAAACTGAGGCAACGGAATTTTCTCAAATTTATAATTTAGATGTAGTTTCTATACCTACAAATATACCAATTGCAAGAATAGATAAAGATGATTTGATTTATAAAACTCAAGAAGAAAAATTTAAAGCAGTTATTGAAGAGATAAAAAAAGCAAATGCAAAGGGTCAGCCAGTTTTAGTGGGAACTGCAAGTATTGAAAGAAGTGAAGTATTTCATAATATGCTTGTAAAAGAACGCATTCCTCATCATGTGCTTAATGCTAAAAATCACGAGCAAGAAGCTTTGATTATCCAAGATGCGGGTAAAAAAGGCGCAGTAACTATAGCTACTAATATGGCAGGTCGTGGGGTTGATATAAAAATAGATGATGAAATAAGAGCTTTAGGCGGGCTTTATATTATAGGAACTGAGCGCCATGAAAGCAGAAGAATAGATAATCAACTTCGTGGTCGTGCAGGGCGTCAAGGTGATCCTGGTGTAAGTAGATTTTACTTAAGTTTAGAGGATAATCTTTTGAGAATTTTTGGTGGTGATCGCATAAAAAATATCATGGAAAGATTAGGTATAGAAGAGGGCGAACATATAGAAAGTCGTATTGTTACAAGAGCTGTTGAGAATGCGCAAAAAAAAGTTGAAAGCTTGCATTTTGAGAGCAGAAAACATTTGCTTGAATATGATGATGTGGCAAATGAACAAAGAAAGACTATTTATAATTATAGAAATGAATTATTAGATGAAGAATTTGACTTGCAAGATAAAATTTTAAAAAATATTGCTGAATATAGTAATCATTTGGTAAGTCAAATTTATCTAAATGCAGAGCTTGAAGATGATGTTAAGCATTTTGAAAGTTTAAAACAAAAAGTAAGTTATGAGTGTAATCTTGATCTTAGCGAAGCTGATTTTAAAGATTTAGGTGTAATTGAAGTAGAAAATAAATTAAGTGAAATTTTAGAAAAAGCTTACAAAGATAAAATGAATATTATTGATGATAAGGAAGCTAGAAGAATTGAAAGAATTTTATACCTTCAAATTTTAGATAATCTATGGAGAGAACATTTATACCAAATGGATATTTTAAAAACTGGTATAGGTTTAAGAAGTTATAATCAAAAAGATCCTTTGGTAGAATATAAAAAAGAAAGCTATAATCTTTTTATGGAGCTTGTTGAGCGTGTTAAATTTGATAGTTTGAAATTACTATTTAATGTAGTTTTCACTCAAAAAGAAGCACAAAATTTTGAAGAAAAAAGCCATGAACAAAATGAGCAGTTTTTAGCTAATACCACAGAAAGTGGTGTTGATGAAAATGGTGAAGCACAAATTACTAAAGTACCTAGAAATTCACCTTGTCCTTGCGGTAGTGGTAAAAAATATAAAGAATGCCATGGTAAAAGTGGTCCCAAAAAAGGTATTTTAGCTTAAGGTTTGAAATGAATTTAGTTATAGTCGAAGATGATATAAATATGAGAAAATCACTCGAAATTGCTTTGAGTGAGTATGAGGAATTTACTATAAAATCTTATAAATCAGCAACTGAAGCTTTAAAAAAACTAAATGATGATGTTGATTTGATTATTACAGATATTAATATGCCGGGTATGGATGGTATTGAATTTGTGCAAGCTTGTGAGAATAAATATGATTTTATTATTATTACAGGTAATGCAACGCTAAATCGTGCCATAGAAGCAGTAAGACTTGGAGTAAAAGATTTTCTAGTAAAACCATTTGATATTAATACTTTAGTAACTGCGATAAAACGCGCAAAAATAATTCAAGAAAAGACTTCTAAAAAAACAAACAAAAAGATTATCAAAAAAGAAGAAAATCAAGATTTTTATGGCACTTCTAAAGCTTTGGAAGATTGTTTAAAATTGGCTACTAAGGCTGCTAAGACAGATGCAAGTGTGCTTTTTTTTGGAGAAAGTGGGGTAGGTAAAGAAGTTTTTGCAAATTTTGTGCATAAAAATTCAAAAAGAGCACAAAAACCTTTTGTGGCTATTAATATGGCAGCAATTCCATCAAATTTGATAGAAAGTGAGCTTTTTGGTTTTGAAAAAGGTGCATTTACCGATGCTAATACTACTAAAATAGGGTTGTTTGAGCTCGCTAATGAAGGCACTTTGTTTTTAGATGAAATAGGTGAAATGCCTTATGAAATTCAAGCAAAATTATTAAGAGCCTTGCAAGAAAAAGAAATTACAAGATTAGGAAGTACTAAGAGTATAAAGATTGATGTAAGAATTATTAGTGCAACTAATGCTCATATAGAAAAAAAGATTGCAGATAATGAATTCAGACAAGATTTATATTATAGGCTTAATACTATTCCTATTAATATACCACCACTAAGAGAGCGTCAAGAAGAAATTTTGCAAATTGCACAAAAGGTATTACTTGATACATGTAAAGAATACGATTTTAATGAAAAAACTTTAAGTCAAGAAGCACAATGTGCTCTATTAGCTTATGATTTTCCAGGTAATATTAGGGAGTTAATTTCTATTATACAAAGAGCTTGTATTTTAAGTGAAAATGATGAGATTAGCGCTCAAGATTTATTCTTAGAAAGTAGAAAAAGTAAAGATATTAAAAATCTTGAAAAAGAATTGATTTTAGAAGCTTTAAAAAATTCGCAAGATATTGCAGAAGCAGCTAAGCTTATAGGGATGAGTGAGAAAATTTTTAGTGAAAAAATGAAAAAATACAATATTACTTAAAAAGGATGGATGATGAAAAAAATAGCCATTGTAGGTGCAACTGGAGCAGTCGGAGAAGAGCTTTTAAATGTTTTAGATGAGCTTGATTTCCCGGTTGAAAGTATTTTACCATTAGCAAGTGCAAAAAGCGCAGGTAGTGAAGTAGAATTTAGAGGAAAAAGTTACAAAGTAAAAGAATTAACTCCAAATGTTTTTAAAGAAAATCCTGTAGATATTGCTTTTTTTAGTGCCGGAGGAAACATAAGTGCTGAGTATGCAAAATACGCAGTAGAGTGTGGTGCTGTAGTGATTGATAATACTAGTCATTTTAGAATGGATGAAAATATTCCTTTGGTAGTTCCTGAATGCAATAGCGAAGATATTAAAGATTGGGAAAAAACAGGAATTATTGCTAATCCAAATTGCTCTACTATACAAATGGTGCATGTTTTAAAACCACTTGATGATGTATTTAATCTAAAAAGAGTAGATGTAAGTACTTATCAAGCAGCAAGTGGTGCAGGTAAAGAAGGTATGGAAGAATTAGTTCAAGGAATGCAAAGTTTTTTTGCTTTTAAATTAGATGAATTTGAGGCAAAAACTTTTCCATATACCTTAGCTTTAAATTTAATTCCTCAAATTGATGTTTTTAGTGAAAATGGCTACACTAAAGAAGAATTAAAAATGGTAAATGAAACGCAAAAAATATTGCATAAAAAACTTGAAATTTCAGCAACTTGCGTAAGAGTTCCTGTGCTTAGAAGTCATAGTGAAGCTATTACTATGCATTTTGAAAAAGATGTTGATGTTGTTAAGGTTAGAGAAATACTTTCTAAAGCACCAAGTGTTGTTGTGATTGATGATGTAGAAAATAAAAAATATCCTATGCCACTTTTTACAAGCGATACTAATGAAACTTATGTAGGAAGAATTAGACGCGATATTAATCATAAAAATATTTTACACTTATGGTGCGTGGCTGATCAAATTCGTGTAGGAGCTGCTACAAATGCAGTGCGTATTGCACAAAAATGGCTAGAGTTAGTTTAAAAGGAGAAGAATGCTAGAAAGATTTTTTGAGAATTTATTGGTTAAGAGTCGTTTAGTCACTATTTTGCCTGTAATTTTTGGCCTTATAGGAGCTTTTGTTTTATTTTTTATTGCAAGTTATGATGTGATTAAAGTTTTAAAATATGTATTTGAGTATTTTATGTTGCCTAATTCTACGGTGGATTTGCATGAAGATATTGTTGGTTTGATTATAGGGGCTGTAGATTTATATTTAATGGCTTTAGTTTTATTTATATTTTCTTTTGGAATTTATGAACTTTTTATTAGTGAAATAGAAGAATTTAAACAAACTAAACAATCAAAAGTTTTAGAAGTGCACAGTTTAGATCAACTAAAAGATAAACTTGCAAAAGTTATTATTATGGTCTTAGTTGTAAATTTTTTCCAAAGAATTTTACAAATGCAACTAAATACGGTTTTGGATATGACTTATCTTGCAGGTTCTATTTTAGCTCTTTGTATAGGACTTTATTTTTTACACAAAAGTGATCATTAAAATAAGGAATAAAAATGATTTTTATTGATGCATGTTTTAAAAAGTCAACCTCTTATACTCCAGTTTGGATGATGCGCCAAGCAGGAAGATATTTACCTGAATATATGCAGGTTAGAGCAAGTGCTGGAGATTTTTTATCACTTTGTAAAGATTATAAAAAAGCGAGTGAAGTTACCTTACAACCAGTAGATATTTTGGGTGTTGATGCAGCTATTATTTTTTCAGATATTTTGGTAGTACCTTTAGAAATGGGTATGGATTTAAAATTTGAAAAAGGCGAGGGCCCTATATTTTCAAATCCTATTAAAACAAAAGAAGAATTGGAAAGATTAGATGTTGAAAAAAGCATTAAAAATCTTTCTTATGTTTATGATGCACTAGCATTTACTAGAGAAAAACTTACACAAGATAAAGCTTTGATTGGTTTTTGTGGAAGTCCTTGGACTATTGCTACTTATATGATAGAGGGTGGTAGTAGTAAAAATTATGCAAAGTGTAAAAAATTAGTCTATCAAAATCCTGAATTTTTACATCAAATTTTATCTAAACTTACTTTTGTTTTAAAGTATTATATTCAAGAGCAAATTAGAGCAGGTGCTAATGCTATACAGATATTTGATAGTTGGGCAAGTGCTTTAGAAAAAGAAATGTTTTTTGAGTTTTCTTTTAAATATATGCTTGAAATTGCTGATTTTATAAAGGAAAAATATCCGCATATTCCTGTGATTTTATTTCCTAAAGGGGTAAGTGGGTTCTTAGATGATATAAATGGAAATTTTGATGTCTTTGGAGTAGATTGGAGTACCCCTTTAGAGTTGGCTAAGGAAAAACTAGGCGCTAAATATACTTTGCAGGGTAATATGGAGCCTTGCAGACTCTATGATAAAAAAGCTATTGAACAAGGTGTGGATAAAATTTTAAATATTATGCAAGATAGTGCACATATTTTTAATCTCGGACATGGAATTTTACCTGATATTCCTGTTGATAATGCTAAATATTTTATCAAGCTAGTTCAAGAGAAATCTAAAAAGTGAGTAAAATAACTTTTGGGCCTATAAGTTCAAGAAGATTTGGACTTTCATTGGGAATTGATTTAAGTCCAAATCAAAAACAATGTAATTTTGACTGCGTTTATTGTGAATTACAAGCTGCAAAACCTTTGGAAAAATCTTTAATTTATCCTAAAATAAAAAATATTATCGATGAAGTACAAAGTGTATTGAAAGGTAATGTGCAATTTGACTTTTTAACATTAACTGCAAATGGTGAGCCTACTTTATATCCTCATTTAAAAGAATTAGTTTATGAGTTAAATAAAATAAAACAAGATAAAAAACTCTTAATCCTAAGCAATGGTAGTGGAGTTTTAAATTCGGATATTTTTGATGCTTTAATGTATATTGATGTAGTTAAATTTAGTCTTGATAGTGCAATGGAAAAAACTTTTTATAGAGTTGATAGGGCTTTAAAGCAAATAAAACTTGAAACAATGATAGAACAAATGATCGCCTTTAGAGAGAAATTTTTGGGTGAGCTTGTTATGGAAGTTTTAATTGTCAAGGGATTGAATGATAACAAAGATGAGATGTTGGCTTTAAATGAGGCATTTGACAAGATAAGACCATCAAGAGTGGATTTTAGCACTATAGATAGACCGCCTGCGTATCCTGTTAAAGGTATATCTTTGGAAAAGTTGGAAGAATTAAGTATGTATATTACTAGTGTGCCTGTTGTGCTTGCTAAACATTATTACAAAGGTGAAAAAATTGATTTTAATATCCAAGAGCTCTTGAAGATGCTGCAGCTTAGAGCACAAAGTGAATTTGACATAGAAAACAAATTTAGTCAGCATAGTAAAGATATATTAGAAAAATTAATTAAAGAACGAAAAATTGTTGTAGAAAATTTAGCAGGAGTAAAATTTTACAAAAAAGCGTAATTTTTTATAAAAAATCTTGACAAAAAAGTTTTTTTCTTATATAATATCATTTCTTATTTATTGATGTTCCGGATTAGCTCAGCGGTAGAGTAGTCGGCTGTTAACCGATTGGTCGTAGGTTCGAATCCTACATCCGGAGCCACTTCATAAAGTTAACATCATGTATATTTTATAATAATCTAATTTGTAATTTATAATTATATTTTTTGATAGTTAATTAGTATTTTCTTATTTTATGAAAATACTAATTTTTAATATCAAAAGTAAAAAATTTACTTTCAAAATTATTTCCTACTTTTTCATATTGAAACATAGCAGGTTCTAAATTTTGGACTTCATGATATAATAGTCCTAGTGCAAGTCTTGCTTCTAAGGTTTCTTCATTTTCTAATTTTGCAAGCTCTAGTAAAGCTATGGCTGAATTTGGATTATTAGAACCTATCGCTGCTACTGCGGCTAAAAATAAAGTTTGTGCATCTTTGATTTTATAATCATCTATTAAGATATTGTAAAGTGTATATGCTTCTTGGTATTCTTTAGCAAAAATATCAACATAAGCTAGAGCAAAAATCAGTCCGATGGAATTTTTATTACTCATAGCAAGTCTTTTTTTTATGTCATTTCTAACATGATTTAACAAGCCGGTAATTTGCATAAGTGTCACATAGCTGTCTTTAACTATACCAGCTCCACCAAATAAAGAATTATAATCAAGCTTGGTTGTTAAAAAATACATTTGTGCTTGTTTGGCATACTCTTTAATATCAAGATTTGTGTTTTTAGAATTAAAATATAAAATATTGCTAATAATATCCTCACCGAGCAAATCTTTTAATTCTTTTATTTTTTGATTTCTTAAAATTTCAAGATTATTGCCATTAGCAGCTACTATAGCAAACATTAATTCTAAAGGAGTATTTTTGCTATTTGAAAGGTTATCTAAATAAGGAATCATAGCAGTAAAGTCACTTTTAACTAGATGTAGTAAATATTTATAGATATTATGATTTTGATCGATATTATTATCTGCTTGTAAATTTTCCAAAAGTTCATTAGCAAGTTTGGTATAATCTTTTTTTACTAAATCCATGCAATATATGGCAAAAATACCTGCAATATAATTTTTTGGATTTAAATGATAAGCAGTTGAAAAATGTTTATATGCATTATTATAATCTTGCAGTTGTGCATAAGTTAAAGCAAGATTATAATGAATTACATCGTGAGCATGATAAATTTCACTTAAATTTTTAAATTCTTGATTTGCTTCTCTTAGATGAAAATTAAAAGCTAGATTGATAGCATGAGATAATTCCACATTAACGCCTGATAAAGCTTTGCTTTTAACAAGCAATTCGTTTTCATACTCATACCCTTGTATGAAATTTCCCAAATCAGCTTTTGTGATGAGCTCCATGCTTTGTTTTATATCAAAAACGCGATAAGGTGAAAAATAAAAAAGTAAATCATAAATTTGTTGTTTTCCTGTGATTAAACTTTTGGCAAAATGTTGCTGCGCTATATCAATATTTGAAAAATTTCTTTTTAGTCTTGTTTTTATGTTATAGTATTTTGAGCCAATAGCTCTATCTTTTACATATAAAGTTTTTAAAATTTGTGCACCATTGTCAAATTGACCTGTTTTTAATTCTACTAAAGCTAGAGCCATTTTGCTTCTTATGGCTTGATTTTCTATTTTTGATGCTTTTTCAAGATATTCTTTAGCTTTTTTATATTCTCCCAGTTTTGCATATAATAAACCTAAGGGTAAGCTTGCTTCATAATCTTGTTGCTTTTGCAGAAGATTAATGGCGTTTTGATCAGATTTTAATAATGCGTAAATTTTTGCCCCAAGGTAATAAGACTCTCCTTGATAGCTGTTGATATTACTTGAACGCATGAACATTTGTAAAGCCTCTGGATAAAATCCTTGATAGTAATTAATTAATCCTAGATAATAATCATACAAAGAAGATTTAGAATCTTGTGGTAAATGTACTCTTGCTAAATCAAGATAATATTTAAATTTCTCTTTATCGCCCAGATTAAAATAACACACAGCTATATTAATAGCTGCTGCAACTTTGTGTTCTTCTAATTCTAAAGATTGTTTGAAATTCTCAACAGCACTAATATAATCTTTTTGTTTCATTTGAGCTACACCAAGATTATAACTTGATAAAGATTGATTGAAAATATTAATATTATTATAAAGCTCTAAAGCACTTTCTATATCACCTTTTTCATATAATAAATTTGCCTTTTGTACTACAAGATCTAAAGCAGATTGTTTCACCTTTGTGATACTTGTACTAACATTATCTTCTAAAATTGGATTATTTGTGATTACTTTTTTATCTTCCTTAAAAACAAGAAGTAAAACTAAAATAATAAGTAAAATTAGAGCAAGAGCACCAAGCGTTGAAATCAAAATAAGAAATTTTTTATCAAAAAGCTTTTTCTTTTCTTCAGGTTGTGATGCTTGAGGTTCTTCCTCTACTCTTTGAAAAGTACTTTCTTCTTCCTCTAATTCAGGAGGTATTGTGCCAGGAGGGATAGTTTGTTCTTCTACTCCTGGATTTTCATCAATCTCTGAAAAAGCTTTTTCTTGATTATCTTGTTCTTTAGGTGTTACTTCTTCGGCCATGTTTTCTCTTAAAAGTATTTTCTTAATACATCAGGAATTCTTATATTTCCATCTTTTTCTTGATAATTTTCCATAATAGCTACTAAGGTTCTACCAACAGCTAGTGAAGAACCATTAAGTGTGTGAACTAATTCATTTTTGCCCTTATCGTTTTTAAAACGGATCTTTGCACGTCTTGCTTGAAAATCTTTACAATTTGACACAGAGCTAATTTCACGGTATTTGTTTTGCGATGGAAGCCATACTTCTAAGTCTACTGTTTTAGCAGCAGAAAAGCCCAAATCTCCCGTACAAAGCATTAAATGCCTATGTGCTAGACCCAAAGAGCTTAGTAAATCACTGGCGCAATTTAACATTTCTTCAAACATCAATTCACTTTGATCAGGTTTGCATATACTAACAAGCTCTACTTTTTCAAATTGATGTTGTCTTATAATACCTCTTGTGTCTCTACCCGCACTTCCTGCTTCTTGTCTAAAACAAGCACTATAGCAGGTCATTTTTAAGGGTAATTCTTCTTGAGTTAAAATTTCATTAGAATAAAGATTAGTTACAGGAATTTCAGAAGTTGAGATGAGATATAAATCATCATTTTCTACCTTATACATATCATCTTTAAATTTAGGAAGCTGTCCTGTGCCATACATGGTTGCGCTATTTACTAAAAATGGTACATTGACTAGCTCAAAACCTCTACTTCTATTAAAATCAATCATATAATTTACCAAGGCTCTACTTAGTAAAGCTCCTTCATTTTTAAGCACACAAAAACGACTTTGTGAGATTTTAACCCCTCTTGTAAAATCAAGCCAGTTTAATTTTTCTCCCAAATCATGATGTTCTTTGATTTCAAAATCAAAACTAGGAGGTGTTAGAACTTTTTTTAATTCTACATTTTCATCTTCATCTTCTCCAAAAGGCACGCAATCATCAGGGATATTTGGTATTGCTAGGGCAATTTGTTCTAGTTTTTCTTCTAGCGTGCTAACGATTTTTGACTGAGTATTGATTTTTTCTTTATTTTGGCTTAGTTGTACTTTTAAGCTTTCTTTATCTTGTGCTGTTGCAAGCTCTTTACTAAATTTATTTTGAAAAGCTTGAAATTCTTCCAAAAGTGCTTTTTCTTTTTTTAAATTTATAAATAAGTCGCTAAGTTCTTTGAGTAAATTTTCATCTACTTTTTTAGCTTTTAGTTTTTGCGCAATTTCATCAAAATTATTTTGCAAAAGTTTTAAATCTAACATTCTAACTCCTTTTATAGTCCTATTTTAGCATAAATTTTTTCCATTGTTTCTCGGGCTTGTTTTTTTGCTTTGCTTGCTCCAAATTCTAAAATCTCATCGATTTTAGAAGGATTAGCTAGTAATTTTTCATATTCTTCCTTAGCCGAGGCAAAATACTCACTAATGATTTCATTTAAATACATTTTAAAATGCCCATAACCTTCGCCACCTTTTTCATAACGGCTTTTTAAAGTTTCTTGTTTTGTTTTGTCTAAAAACAATTTTGCGATTTTAAATACATTACAATTTTGCCAATCTTTTGGATCTTCTAAAGCTGTACTATCTGTGATAATGGAAGAAATTTGTTTTTTAATAGCTTTTGGTGTATTAAAAATATCGATTGTGTTTTGATAAGACTTGCTCATTTTAGCTCCATCAGTACCAGGCACTACTGCAACTTCATCATTAACTTTAGCTTGAGGTAGGGTAAAAATTTCACCCCATTCATTATTTACTTTTAAGGCTATATCTCTTGCTATTTCAACATGCTGAATTTGATCTTTACCTACAGGAACTATTTGAGCATTAAAAAGTAAAATATCTGCAGCCATTAAAACAGGGTAAGAAAAAAGCCCATGGTTGGCATTTAAACCTTTGGCAATTTTATCTTTATAGCTATGTGCTCTTTCTAAAAGTCCCATTGGGGTAAATTGAGAAAGAATCCAATAAAGCTCCATCACTTCTTTTACATCACTTTGTAACCAAAATACGCTTTTTTGTGGATCAATTCCTAAACTTAAAAAAGCTGCCGCAGCTTTGAGTGAATTTTGTTTAAGTTTTTCTCCATTAAAATTTGAAGTCATAGCATGATAGTTTGCTATAAACATATACATTTGATTTTCTTCTTGCATATTTAGCATTTGTTTTATAGAGCCAAAATAATTTCCTATATGTAAATCCCCACTTGGCTGTAATCCTGTAATAATTCTCATTTTACCTCTTTTTTGATTTCTTTAATTATTTCTTGGATATTTTTGTTTTCAATGTTTATAATGATATTTGCTTTTTTTTCATATTTTTTAATTCTTTGATCAAATAGTATTTTAGCATTGTTTGTGTTTGAAAATAAGGGTCTTGTGGCCAATTCTTCTTTATTTAGTCTTTTCAAGAGATAATCAAAACTTGCTTTTAAGTAAACGATAGTACCAATATTTTTTAATTTTTTTTGTTCTATGAAGCCACCACCGCTTGCAATAGAACAATTTTGCACATAAGTTAAAAACGAAACAAGTTTTTTTTCTTCTTTGCGAAATTTTTTTTCTCCATATGTTTTAAAAAATTCACTAATTTCAAGATTAAATTTTTCTTTGATTAAAACATCTGTATCTAAAAAGAATTTATCATATTTTTTTGCATAAGCCCTTGCTATAGTTGTTTTACCACAGCCCATAAATCCTACAAAAAGGAGGTTAGTTTTCTTGCTCATCTTTGCTACCTTTTTTTCTTGAAGCTAAAATTAAAGGTACACCTTCAAAGTTAAATTGTTTTCTAATTTGATTTTGTAAATATCGTTTATAACTAAAATGTAAAGCTTTTGGTCTATTCATAATTAGAGCTATTTTTGGAGGTGCTAAGTCGTATTGAACCGCATAATAAATTTTCACTAATTTACCATAATCATGTGGTAGCGGGTGGGCTCTTGTGGCTTCTTCTACCAAAGCATTTAATTTTGCTGTTGGAATTTTTTGGATGAAATTTGCAAAAACTTCTAAAATTTTATCCAAAAGCACATGTATTCTTTTTCCACTTAAAGCTGATACGCTTACAACGGGCGCATAAGCTAGGAATTTAAAACGATCTAGTTTTAATTCTTTTAAAGTTTTATCAAAATCAAGCTCGCTTTTATCCCATTTATTAAGTACGATAATCACACCTAAACAATGTTTAGCAGCAAGTCCTGCAATACGCTCATCAAGTTCGTTAAAACCTTCAGCTGCGTCAAGTACTAAAAGTGCAATTTGAGCATTGGCTAGGGCATATTCAGTTCTATTAAGTGCATAACGCTCTAAGCCCTGTATTTTCCCGCGTTTTCTAATACCCGCAGTATCTACAAATTCGATGATTTTATCTTTATGCATAATGCTTTCATTAACAGGATCAATTGTAGTGCCTGCTATATCGCTTACCACGCTACGTTCTTCTTTTACTAAAGCATTTAAAAGACTTGATTTTCCTACATTAACCCTACCGATAATTCCTACTTTAATATGATTTTCATTAATAGTTTTTAGCTTAAAATCTCCGCTATTTTCATCAAAATTTTCTAAATAACTTTCAAAGTCTTCTTCTTCATCTGCATTTAAATAACTTTCATCTAAAAACTTACTAGCCCACATACAAAGCTCATCAATGCCTATATTATGTGTTACAGAGATATTAAAAACTTCTTTTACTCCAAAATTAGAAAATTCCCAAGATCTTTCCTCATCTTTTTTGTTATCGACTTTATTGATTACTAAAGCTATGGGTTTGTTGAGTTTTTTCATTTCATAAAAAAAAGCTTTATCTTCATCATCAGGTAAAAATTTTCCATCCACCATATAAAAGATAATATCACTATTTTTAGCAGCTTTAAGCGAATTTGCTTTGACATTTTTAAAAAGCTCATTACTCTCATCAAGCCCGCCGCTATCTATCAACAAAGCTTTTTTGCCATCAATTTCTACTTCTATTTTATTAGTATCTCTTGTAGTTCCACTTATGTCACTAGTTATTGCAATGCGCTTTCTTGCAAGTCTATTAAAAAGACTTGATTTGCCAACATTTGGTTTTCCTATTAAAATAATACTTTGCATTAATACTCATTTTTTAAATTTTTATTTGTGATTATATAAAAATTGCCTTAAAATTAAGCAAAAAAGACTAAAATAACAGGAATTTTATATGGAATTTATATGTTAAGAATAGTTAAAAAGAATTTAGGTATATATTTTATGATTATTGCTTCTATAGAATTTGCATTTGTAGGTGCTTGTGCAAAAATTCTTAGTGAAGAATTATCATCGATTGAAATTATGTTTTTTAGAAATATTATAGGCACAGCTTTTATGCTTTATGCGCTTTCAAAATTAAATTTTCATAAAAGTGGCGGACATCTTGGACTGCTTATTTTTAGAGGTATTATAGGAACGATTGCTTTATATCTTTTCTTTTATAATGTTTCTAATATTTCATTAGGTGGGGCTTTTGCTTTTCAAAAAACAGCACCTATTTTTATAGCTTTGATTGCTTTTTTATTTTTTAAAGAAAGTTTAGGATTAAAAGCTTGTTTTGGGATTTTGATTGCTTTTATAGGAGTATTATTAATCTGTCAGCCTTTTGCAGATAGCACTACGCATTCAGGTTTTGATTTTAAAAATAGTATTTTAGGAATTTTAAGCGGTTTTTGTGCAGCCTTGGCGCTAACTAGCGTAAGAGAGCTTAGAAAATCATACCCAGCGCCATTTATAGCTTTATCTTTTGTTTTAATTGGTACTTTGATGCCTTTAATGTCTATGATTGTAGGTTCTTTTTATGAAATAAAAGAGCTTGATTTTTTAATTGCTCCTTTTGTTATGCCTAGTCTTAAAGCTTGGATTTTTATTGTTTTGATGGGAATTTTTGGAGCAATGTATCAAATTCATGTTACTAAAGCTTATGGAGTAGCAAAAAAGGCAGGAGTTGTCGCAGGAGTTAGCTATATAGATGTAGTTTTTACTTTATTTTTGGGCATATTATTAGGAGATGAATTTCCTAGCTTAATGGTTTTTATAGGAATTTTTAGCATTATTTTAGGAGGAATTATTTTGGTTAGTAAGCAAACAAAAGGAAAGAAAAATGGAAAATAAAACAGATTTAATTTATGGTTTAGAAGATAGACCACCTTTTGCTAAGGCATTTTTTGCTGCATTAGTGCATTTAATGGCTATGTTTGTTGCTGTGATTACACCTGCTTTATTAATTTGCAAAGGACTTGGAATAGATGATACTAATACGGCTAGAATTATTTGTATGTCGCTTTTTGCTTCAGGCGTTGCTTCGCTTTTGCAGATTAAAACTTGGGGTCCTATAGGGAGTGGACTTTTATCTATTCAGGGGACTAGTTTTAATTTTGTTGCACCTATTATTTTAGGTGGGCTTGTTTTAAAAAATAATGGTTTATCGCAAGAAGCAATGCTTGGAGCCATTTTTGGCACTTTAATGCTTTGTTCTACTACTGAAATGATTATTTCACAAATTTTACCTTTTATTAGAAGAGTGATTTCGCCTTTGGTTTCAGGTATAGTTGTGATGATTATAGGTCTTAGTTTGATTAATGTTGGCCTTGTGAGCGCAGGAGGTGGATTTGCGGCTAAGGCAAGTGGTGAATTTGGTTCTTTGCAAAATTTATTATTAGCCGGAGTTGTGATTTTAAGTATTATTGTTTTAAATCGTTTTAATAATGCCTATATAAGAATTTCTTCTTTATTTATAGCTATGATAATAGGGCTTTTAGTAGCTATGACTTTTGAAAATTTTAGTTTTAATTTTAATGAAAATTTACCTTTAGTGTTTTTACCCGATCCTTTACATTATGGTTTGAGTATTGATTATAATCTTATTTTACCTTTGATTTTAGTTTTTATGGTAACTTCTTTAGAAACTATCGGCGATATTAGTGCTACTAGTGAAGTTTCAAATCAGCCAGTTAAAGGCGAACTTTATGCAAAAAGATTAAAAGGCGGGGTTTTGGCTAATGGTTTTAATTCCTTTGTTTCAGCCTTTTTTAATACTTTTCCAAATTCATGTTTTGGGCAAAATAATGGCGTTATAGCTTTAACAGGTGTTGCAAGTCGATATGTTGGATTTATTGTAGCTTTTATGTTGATGATTTTGGGTTTGTTTCCTATTGTGGCTGATATTACTTTGCAAATTCCAGAGCCTATTTTAGGTGGAGCAACTTTAGTAATGTTTGGTACTATAGCTGCAACGGGAGTTAGGATTATTTCTAAGGAAAATCTAAATCGTCGTTCTATTATCATCATAGCTATGAGTTTGGGTATAGGACTTGGAGTTTCTAATAATCCTGATATTTTAGAATTTATGCCAATGTGGTTTAAAACTTTATTTTCTTCAGGGATTGCAGCAGGTGGGATTACGGCTATTATTTTAAATTGCATTTTTCCGCTTGAAGAAAATGAAAAAAATAAAGTAAAATAATAAAAATAAGGAAAAATAATGAAAAAAATGATACTAATAGCAGGTCCCTGTGTAATAGAAAATGAAGAACTTGTTTTTAAAGTTGCACAAGAGCTTGAATGCTTTTTAAAAGATGATAGAATTGATTTTTATTTTAAATCAAGTTTTGATAAAGCAAATAGAACTAGTATTAATAGTTTTAGAGGGCCAGGCATTGAAAAAGGCTTGGAAATTTTGCAAAAAGTGAAAGATAAATTTGGCATGCAAATTCTTACTGATATTCATGAGAGTTCTCAAGCGAGTGTTGCGGCTGAGGTTGTAGATGTTTTACAAATTCCAGCCTTTTTATGCAGACAAACTGATTTATTAGTAGCTGCTGCTAAAACAAAAGCCAAGGTAAATGTAAAAAAAGGGCAATTTTTAAATCCTGAAGATATTAAATACAGCGTAGCTAAAATTTTACAAACTAGAGGCATTAATGAAGAAGGTTTTGAAATAGCCAAAGAAAATGGAGTTTTTGTAGCTGAGAGGGGTTCGAGTTTTGGCTATGGAAATTTGGTTGTAGATATGAGAAGTTTGGTTATCATGAGAAAATATGCTCCGGTTATTTTTGATGCTACTCATAGTGTGCAAATGCCAGGAGCAAATGGTGGCAGTAGTGGAGGCAAAAGTGAATTTGTAGAGCCATTAGCAAGAGCTGCTGCTAGTGTAGGCGCAGATGGATTTTTCTTTGAAACGCACATTGATCCTTGCAAAGCTTTATGCGATGGACCAAATATGCTTGATCTTTCAAGACTTAAAAACTGCGTAAATACGCTTTTAAAAATTCAAGAAATCATTTAGAAAAGGAAAATTATGAAGATAATAGAGGGAAATTTAAGTTTAAAAGGTGATGAGAAAATTGCGATTATCAATGCAAGATTTAATCATATCATCACAGATCGTTTAGTTGAAGGTGCTAAAGATGCTTTTTTAAGACATGGGGGTAAGGAAGAAAACTTAAGTCTTATCTTAGTGCCAGGTGCTTTTGAAATTCCTTTTGCATTAAAACAAGCTTGTGAGAGTAAAAAATTTGATGGAATTTGTTGTGTTGGAGCAGTAATTCGTGGAAGTACACCACATTTTGATTATGTAGCAGCTGAAACTACTAAAGGTATAGCAAGTGTAGGGCTTGGAGCTAATGTGCCTGTGAGTTTTGGAGTTTTAACAACTGATACCTTAGAGCAAGCCATAGAAAGAGCAGGTAGTAAAGCAGGTAATAAGGGCTTTGAAGCTATGCTTACTGTGGTTGAAATGCTTAATTTAATCCAAAAAATTAAGGCTTAAAATGGCTACTAGACACCAAGTAAGACAAAGTATAGTTTCTTTGCTTTATGCAGCACAGCTAAATCAAGAAAATAAAGATTTTATCAATGAATTTTTAGATGAGAAAAAAATTCGCAATGACCAAAGAAAATTCACTCTAGATTTATATGATGGTATCAATGAGCAACTTACTTTGCTTGATGAGAAAATCAATGAGTGTTTAAAAGAGCACAAATTAGATGGAGTAGCTAGTATAGAAAAGGCCATTTTGCGTTTAGGTACTTATGAGATTTTATTTACTTCTACACAAAAAGCGATTATCATTAACGAGGCTATAGAGCTTGCAAAAGAAATGGCAGGAGATAATGCTCCTAAATTTATCAACGGGGTGTTGGATAAAATTAACAAGGAAAAGCAATGAAACTTTGTGTGGCTTTTGATGTGTCAAGTTATGATGAGTGTATTAGTTTGGCTAAAGAATTAAAAGGTTTAGATCTTTGGGTTAAAATAGGGCTTAGATCATATTTAAGAGATGGAGCAAAGCTTTTAGAGGCGATTAAAAAAGTGGATGATTTTAAAATCTTTTTAGATTTAAAGCTTTATGATATACCAAATACCATGGCAGATGCTTGTGAAGAGCTTGCTAAGCTTGATGTGGATATGTTTAATATCCACGCAAGTGCAGGTAAAAGTGCTATGTGTATGATTATGGAGCGTTTAAGTGTTTTAAGCAAAAGACCTTTGGTGCTTGCTGTATCTGCTTTAACTAGTTTTGATGAGCAAGAATTTTTTAGTATATACAAACAAGATATCAAACAAGCTGTTAAGGAATTTTCTAAAATTAGCTATGAAAGCGGTCTTGATGGTATGGTTTGTTCGGTATATGAGAGCTTATTGATTAAAGAAAATACAAATGCAAATTTTATTACACTAACTCCTGGAATTCGTCCTTTTAAAGAAAATTTAGATGATCAAAAAAGAGTAGCTGATATACAGTGTGCTAAGGATAATCTGTCAGATTTTATCGTGGTTGGAAGACCTATTTATAAGGCAAAAGAACCTAGAATGGTTTGTGAGAATATATTAGAGCATTTAAAATAAGCCTAGAGGCTTATTTTAAATAAATTTTCATTTTCTTATTTTCTAAAATAATTCCATCATCATCACTAATAATTTGAAATTCTCCATTAAAATATCTTAAGAAGTCGTTTTCAAATTTCATAGATTCTTGATCGCAAAGCATTTTTGTCGAAGCAAGATTATCTTCTATTTTGATACTACTTCCTTGATCTTTATAGTTTCCAAAAAATCTATTACATCCTGATACACCAAAAACTCTTTTATCTTTATTATCAAAACTAATGCTTGCTTTAGCATTTTGAGGAAGTTCATGATTTTTTCCATTAGCTTCATAAGAACTTATAGTAAATTCTTTATTTTGTAAATCATCAACACTTAAATTTGCCACAGAACACCCACTAAAAATAGCTAAGCTCGCTATACTTAATGTGATTATTTTTTTCATTTTTATACTCCTTTGATTTATACATGAAAATGTTTTAATTCATCCTCTAAATTTTGACAAACTATATTTAACTCATGAGCAACATCTAATAAAATTTTTGAAATTTCTTCATTTTTATCACTTAATTTTACCGTTTCTTGCATTTTATCAAGCAAAGATTGTAAAGTTTCTTGTGTGCTTGAAATTTTTTGCATGCAAGCATTTGCTAAATCTCTTGCATTTTCATTGCAAACTTTTACTTCATTGGTTCCTTCTACAAGTTCTTTTGCATCTTGATTTAAAGAGTTAATTTCGTTAGCATTGTGTTTTAACTCTTTAGAAACTTCATTGATACTATCTACTAATTGTTTGGTTACGATGGCAATATTTTTTAAAAATTCTTCTGAATTTTGAGCAAGATTTCTTACATCTTCAGCAATAACTGAAAAGCCGCGACCAAATTCTCCAGCACGCGCAGCTTCAATACCTGCATTTAAAGATAATAGATTGGTTTTATCAGCAATTTCTCCCATCATGTCAGAAGCTTTTTTAATCTCTTCTGCTTGTTTTTCCATAACTTCTACTTTTTGAGATAATATATCTTCATTTTCAGCTACAACTTTTACCTTATCTACTACTTGATTTAATGAGTCAAGCATGGTGTTTAAAACTTCAAAAGATTTTGTATTGGCTTTATTTGCGTTATTTGAAAGTTCAGCAAGATCTTGTAATTCTGTATGAATTTGCTCACTTAAATGATAAGATTCATCAGTTTTTGTATGACCTTCTTTAGTTCTATTTGCTAGATCAAGTGCATTAGCATTTAAAAGTTTAGATTGTTTATCTACCATTTGAGAGTTTTTATTAGTAGAAACTACTGCATTTTGAATTTTTTCAATAAATTGGTTGATGTAGGTGCAAGCTTTACCTATTTCATCGGTGCTTTTTATATTAATTCTTGCGCGTAAATCTCCATCGCCGCTAGCTAGTTCTTTAGCATGTTTTAAAAGATCTAAAACAGGATTACCTACAACTATTTTTAAAATATAAAGTACAGCAAAAACAGTAAAAAGTAAAGCAACGCTAAAGATTATAATATAAGTTCTAGCTGAACTTGCCAAATCATCATCTACATGTTTTAAATCATTGTACATATCCATAACACCCAAAACATCGCCTTCTTTAGCATTAGCATGACAAGCAAGACAACCTTTATTGGCGATAAGTGGGCGTATAAGTCTTAGATAATGTCCTTGATCGTTATTGATTTCAACGGCTTTAATTTCTGGCTTGTTAAATTGCTCGTTGATAATACTCTCATCACTTTTTGTAAAATGTTGTATTTCAAAGAGCTCAATTGTGCTTTTTGAAGGATAAATTTTAATATCTTTTATACCTTCTATTTCACCAGCATCTTTTATAGCTTGTTCTATAATAGCAGGATCGCCCAAATTCATTGCCATTCTTAATGTTTGAAAAACAGAAGTGCTTAAAGTATCTAAATGTGCACGGCTGATTCTATCTGTAGTTTGTTGAGAATCTTTTTGTAAGATAATCTGCATGATAATAAAACTAATTAGCAATGTAGAAATCATTGCTAAAGATATTTTTGCACCTATGCTTTTAAACATTTAAAACTCCTTTTATTAGTGTAAAAAGTGTCTTATGCCGCTAAAGTATAATGCAATACCATACTCATTAGCAGCTTGAATAATATCCTCATCTCTTATGCTTCCACCTGGTTCAATGATGGCTTTTACTCCTATTTTGCTAGCCTCATCTATACTATCTCTAAATGGAAAGAAAGCTTCGCTTGCTAAAACACAACCATTTAGATCAAGCCCCATTTCCTTGGCTTTATTAATAGCTGCTTTAGCTGCATCGATACGACTTGTCATACCCATACCAATGGCTACCATAGCTCCATTTTTTACATAAACTACATTGTTTGATTTAGTAAATGCAGCAATTTTCATAGCTATTTCAAGATCTTTTAATTCTTGTTCATTAGCTTTTCTTTCGCTTTTTAAAATCGCATTTTTTAATTCATCTTCTTTAACTTCATCACTATCTTGATATACAAAACCACCATCTATGTGTTTAAAATCATATTTATCATAAGCTCTAGTTAAAAATGGCGCTTTTTGTGTAAAGATTTTAATACGCTTTTTATCTTTAAAAACTTCCAAAGCATCATCGTCTACATTTGCTGCAATGATTACTTCTATATAAATTTCATTGATTTTTTGCGCTAATTCTTTATCTAAAGTTCCATTGATAGCAACAACTCCTCCATAAGCACTCAAGGTATCGCATTTAAGAGCATGGATATAGCTTTGGAGTAAGTTTTCTTTTATGGCAAATCCGCAAGCATTTGCATGTTTGACTATGGCTACTGCCGGAGCTTTATCAAAAGCACTTGCTAAATTTAAAGCCGCGTTAATATCGGTTAGATTGTTAAAACTTGCTTCACCTTTTAAGGTTGTAAAATTGTGTGTGAAAAAGTCATCAAATTCATATAAAGCACCTTTTTGATGAGGGTTTTCTCCATATCTTGTGTCAAACACTTTTTGACCTACGATAAATTTACTTGCACCAAAGCCACCATTAAAACGCTCATTCATATAGTTTGCTATGTAAGCATCATAATTTGCTGTATGCTCATAAGCTTTGATCATCAATGCTCTTCTAAAATCAAGATTTAAGGTATTATCTTTTAAAGCTTGTATGATTTTATCATAGTCTAAAATATCACAAACGACAATGACATTTTTAAAGTTTTTTGCACCACTGCGTATCATAGCAGGACCACCAATGTCGATATTTTCTACAATCTCATCAAAATCTTGGGTCAAAATTGTAGTTTTTTTGAAAGGATATAAATTCACACAAAGTAAGTCTATGCTTTCGATGTTGTAATCTTTGGCTTGTTTTTGATGATCTTCATTTTCTCTTTTGTATAAAATTCCACCATGAATTTTTGGGTGTAATGTTTTAACACGCCCTTCAAACATTTCAGGGCTTTGAGTAAATTCACTAACTTCTTGTACTTGTAAATTATTTTCTTTTAAAAGCTTATAAGTACCTCCGGTGGATAAAAGCTCATAACCTAATTTAGTAAGTTCGCTAGCAAATTCTACAACACCTTCTTTATCGCTCACACTAATTAGTGCTTTCATTAATTTTTCCTTTCTATATATTGTTTTAAAAATTCATATGATTCATTAATTTCTTGAAATTTTTTAACACCTTCTTTGATTTTTTCTTCATCGCTATTGTTTGCGTTTAAAATATCAGGGTGGTATTTTTTGGCAAGTTCTCTATAGCGTTTTTTAAGCTCTTGCAAGTTTGCATTTTCATTTAAGCCTAAAATTTCACAAGCCTTTTGTAAATTCATACCTGTATTTTGTGTTTGCATAGAGTTTAAAAGTTTTTCAAGTATATTTACATCAAGTTCAAAAGCTCTAATGATAGCTCTTAAGACATCTTTTTTGGTATTGTTAAGTTCTCCATCAATCAAAGCCATTGCTACTAAGACATTTAAAATATTAATTCTTTCTTGTTGTGGTAAAGGCACTTCTTTGATAAACTCTTTGGCTATATCAAAAGTATCATTTAAAGTGTTTTTATGTTCATTAAAACATTGTTTTAAAAAATCTCTTTCTTTTTTATCTTTAGCATTATAATCAAGAATTTGTGAGATCATGTTTGCTTCATTCTCGCTAACTCTACCATCACTTTTTGCTATTTTTGCTAAAAGCGCTATAACATAATAGTTTAATCTCCTTTTAAAGCCATCAATCCTTTCTTCATGATAGCCTTGTTTAAAGCCTTGAGAGAAGCTTTTAGCTCCTTTTTTGAAAGAGCCTAAAAGATCATCTTTGCCCCAAGTTTTGTAATACCAATAAAATGCAAGAATTGCTAATACCAATAAAACAAAAAGCATTTCTATCCTAAATATTCTTTAAATTTATCAAAATAAATTTTTTGTAGTTTTACTAAAGATATCTTAATATCATCTAAAACGAAATCTTTTTCATTTAAAATTCCAAGTTTTGCAAAATTAATTTTCATTTTGTTTGCAAATTCAATAAAATTTTCTTCATTTTTAACACCAATTACAACTCTAGTTGGACTTTCTTCAAAAATAAAACTTCTGTTTTCAAAATTTGTTTTTACATTTATACCTAAATTCGCCTTTGCGCTCATTTTGGCTAAAGTCATAGCAAGACCACCTATGCCTATGCTATTAGCACAATCAAGTAATTTTGCTTCGTTTGCTTTTAGTAAGAAATCCCATAGTTTTAATTCTGCTTTAAAATCTATATCTTCAAGCTCTCCTGCGACTTTTTGATCTAGTACTTTAGCAATCAAAGATCCACCAAAACTACCTTTACTTTCTCCTATTAAATAAATAGCTTGCGTTTCTTTACTAAAGTATGATTTTAAAACATTTTCTGCTTTTTCGTGAATACCAACGCAAGCTATGGTTGGACTTGGAAAAATACTTACTCCATCGGTTTCATTATATAAAGAAACATTTCCGCTTACCACAGGGGTATTGAGTTCTTTACAAGCTAGTTTAATACCTTCACAACCTTGAGCAAATTGCCACATTACTTCAGGGTTTTGTGGGTTGCCATAGTTTAAACAATCACTAATTGCCAAAGGTCTAGCTCCCGAGCATGCTATTTTTCTTCCTGCGCTTGCAACGGCTGCTGCTGCACCGATTTTTGGATTTACATAGTTTAATCTTGAGTTGCACTCAATGGCCATAGAAAGCAAGCAATTATTTTCTTTAATTCTAATACTATTTGCACCTAAAGCCCCATCGCTTTTTAAAGTGTTAGTTTGTACGCTTGAGTCAAACTGCTCATAAATATAAGCTTTATTGCTGATATTTTCATTTGCAAGAAGTTTTTCAAAGGCTTCTTGAGTGGGAATGCTAAGTTTAAATTGATAGTTTTTTATTTCATCTAAGTATTTTGGCTTAGCCACAGGTCTATCAAGTATAGGTGCTTTTTCGCTTAGTGGTTCAATAGGGATTAGACCAACTAATTCATCATGCCAAAATAATTCCATTTTGCCAGTATCTGTAACTTCGCCTATAATGGCTGCATCAAGCCCCCACTTATTAAAAATCTCAATAACTTTTTCTTCATAGCCTTTTTTAGCACAAATTAGCATTCTTTCTTGAGATTCACTTAGCATTAACTCATAAGGAGTCATACCTTCTTCTCTCATAGGAGTTTTATCAAGGTAAAGTTTCATCCCGCTACCACTGCGTCCCGCCATTTCAAAAGAGCTTGAAGTAAGTCCTGCTGCACCCATATCTTGAATTCCAACTATATAATCAGTTTTGAAAAGTTCCAAACAAGCTTCCATTAATAATTTTTCAGCAAATGGATCACCAATTTGAACAGTTGGTCTTAAGCTTTTGCTAGATTCATTAAAACTATCGCTTGCCATTACAGCTCCACCAAGTCCATCACGACCAGTTTTTGAGCCTACATAAATTACAGGATTTCCTATACCTTCAGCCTTTGCATAAAAAATATCTTCGATTTTGCAAGTTCCAAGTGCAAAAGCATTAACTAAGATATTTCCATTAAAGCACTCATCAAAAGCACATTCTCCACCTATAGTAGGAACACCCATACAATTACCATAGTGTGAAATTCCACTTACTACACCCTTAACTAAATATTTTTGATGTTTGCCTATTTTTTCATCATGGATATTACCAAATTTTAAAGAATTCATACCTGCAACAACTCTAGCACCCATGGTAAAAACATCGCGTAAAATTCCACCCACACCAGTAGCTGCACCTGCAAATGGCTCTATAAAACTTGGGTGATTATGACTTTCTACTTTAAATACAGCAGCCATTCCTTTGCCTATATCTATTACTCCAGCATTTTCACCAGGACCTTGGATTACCCAAGGAGCTTTAGTTGGAAAGCCATTAAGGTATTTTTTACTTGATTTATATGAGCAATGTTCACTCCACATTGCAGAAATCACTCCAAGTTCTAATAAATTAGGTTCTCTACCTAGTATATTTAAAATTTCTTGATATTCCTCATCGCTAATTTTGTGTTGTTTTATAACTTCTTTATCCATAATTATCTCCTTTTTATTTTCCTAAACAAAAATTACTAAACATTGCATCTAAAATTTCATCTCTTTCAAAATTTTTGGTAAATTGAGCTATTTCTCCTATGGCTAAATTTAATTCAAAAGCAAAAAGCTCTAAAGAACTTTCCTTTAATAAATCTCTTGCACGCAAAATAGCTTCACTAGCATTTTTACAAGCATTGAGTATTAAGGTATTGCTAATTAGCATTCCATCGCCATCTAAAGTATTTAAGTATTCATTTAAACTTTCCTTAATGGCTTGAGTGTTTTTTTGGGCGCAAATGCGTATACAAGAAGTGCTAATTTCATGTTTAAATTTGGTAGCCAAATCGCTTTTATTTAAAACATAAATGATTTTTTTATCACAATCTTTTAAAGCTTGTAAAATATGTTTATCTTCTTCTTCAAATTCTTTAGATCCGTCAAAAACAGCTATAATAATATCTGCTTCTTTAATGCTTTCATAACTTAAGTTGACTCCGATTTTTTCTATCTCATCATCTGCGTTTCTTATACCTGCTGTGTCGATGATTTTAATTAAATGTGAGCCTATTTTTAAACTTTCCTCGATACGATCTCTTGTGGTGCCTGCAATATTAGATACAATAGCTCTATCAAATGCTAAAAGCGAATTTAACAATGAACTTTTTCCGGCATTTGGCTTGCCGATAATAGCAACTTTAAAGCCATTTATAAGACCTTTTTTACTTAAGGAAATATCTACTATATCGCTTAAAAGTTTTGAATTTTTTTCACACATAGCAATGATTTGATCAAGTAGATCTTGCGGTAAATCATCATCTGCATAGTCAATGCTAGTTTCTACAAAAGCAAGAGTTTGAACAAGGTCTATTCGAATGGTGTTTAAAAATTTACTTAAATCACCTTTAATATTTTTTGCTATGATATTTGCAGCACTTGTTGATTTTGACATGATAGCATCTTGTATGCTTAAAGCTTTTAAAAGATCCATTTTGCCATTTAAGCAAGCTCTTTTGCTAAATTCTCCAGGATTGGCAAGGCGCGCGCCTGCTAAAACAAGCTCATCGAGTAAAATTTCACTCAAAGAAAAACCGCCATGAAGTTGAAATTCCACAATATCTTCTCCTGTAAAAGAGTAGGGTGCTTTAAAATAAATTACTAAGGCCTCGTCTAAAAAGTCACTATTGTTTTTATAAAGTTTGCATAAGTGCGCATAGCGTGGTGTGAGTTCTTTTTTGTGGGTAATTTTTAATGCAAGTTCTAAAGCTTTTTTTCCACTTACTCTAATGATGCTTATAGAGCCCACTCCGTGAGCTGTAGCAATAGCAGCTATCGTGTCATTCATTCATTTTTCTTCAAAAAATCATTCACAACGATATATCTTTGATCGTCATTTTGTTTGATAGCTACATACTTATCAGGAAAGCGTTCTCTTAATTTTTCTAAAGCAAGTTTTAGCCAAATTCCATCTAGTGGTTTTGTTTGAACTCTTCCAGTGTTCTCTACTTTTTCTATGAGAATTTTTAAATAACTATCAATAGCTTGGGTTTGGTTTTCCAAAAATTGCGCTATTTCTAGTCTTGGTTGAATTTTATATTTAGCATTAAGCCAATTATAAAGTAAATATGAAAAAGCTTTATATCTGTGAGCTTCTTTGCCTATAAGTAAGGCTGCATCTTCTCCATCAAGTTTAATTAAAACACAGGTTTCATCCCAAACACTAACTTGCACAACTTTAATATCAAAATCAAAAGTTGCTAGTAAATTTTCTAGTGAAATTTTTATCTCATCTATATAAGAAACAATGTTTTTTTCTTCTGAAGACTCCTTATGGAAAGAATCAAAAATAGCATCATTTTTTACTTTATAATGTTCTTTAGGTTGAGCAATATTTTCAATTGGTTTTTGAAAATTTTCTTTATATTCTTTTTTATATTCATTTTTTTCAAAATTTTTTTGAGAATATTTGTTAAATTTCTCATTTTGATTTTTTTTAGGTTTTTCATTATGGACTTTTTGAGTTTTTTTATGTCCTTTAATACAGATTATCGCATTTTTTTTAAAAAGGCCAAAAAATCCTGCTTTAGCATGTTGAATAACTTCGTATTCTAAGTCAATCACAGAGCACTCAAGTTGTTTTGAGGCTTCTATGAGTGCAGTTTGTAAGTCTTTAGCTTCTATGTTCATGTTTAGCTATTTCCTCTTTTTTGTGGTTTTTGAAAAGCTTATTAACAATTACTTGTTGAATAAGTGAGCATATATTATTTACACACCAATACAAAGTTAAACCTGCTGGGAATGTTAAGAAAAAGAAAGTGAAAATTAATGGTAAGAATTTCATAATCTTTTCTTGCATAGGATCTTGTATAGCCATTGGTGTAATAAGTTGCTGGATAAACATAGTTAGACCCATAAATATAGGTAAAATAAACCATGGATCCATCACAGATAAATCTGTAATCCAAAAAGCCCAAGGTGCAGCTTTAAGTTCTATGGCATTTAGTAAAACTCTATAAATTGCAAAGAAAATTGGAATTTGAATGAGTATAGGTAAACATCCGCTCATTGGGTTTGCACCATGTTTTTTATAAAGTTCCATCATATGTAAATTCATTTTTTGTGGATCACCTTTGTAGCGTTCTCTAATTTCTTTCATTTTTGGTGCTAAATCTTTGAGTTTATTCATAGAAATCATTGATTTGTAAGTAAGTGGGAAAAGAATAATACGCACAATTAAAGTCATCACTACGATAGCCCAACCCCAATTACCCAAATAACCATGTAAGAAATTTAAAAATTCAAACATAGGTTTAGCTATAAAAGTAAACCAACCATATTCTACCACATCATCTAAATCTGCATGAATGCTTCTTAAAATTTCATGCTCTTTTGAACCTATATATCCGGTTGCTTTAAAATTGTTAGTTGCACTTGCAAAAACGATAGAATTTTCGTGATTATCTTTAGTAACTACTGCATTTAAAGGTTTTTCAAAATTATAAAAGAAAGCACTATAATAGCGATCTGAAGCTGCCATAAGGGTTACATTAGAAAAACTTTCATCATTTTCTACATCACCATCTTCTAACATTGTTATTTTATCATCTTTATCTAAGATTAAAACCCCATGTACTGTATAACTATCAACTGCTATATTTGGACGATAACCTGGAGTGATAAAATAAGCTGTATCTTTGCTTAGATTTACTTCTAAATCATAATTTCCATATTTGTGAAAAGTGATTTTTTTAGTTATTATTAGATCATTTAAATTTTGAGTAAGAATTAATGTTGTATTTTCATCATTTACATTGATAGTTTTTTGACTAGCTGTATATACTGTATTGAATGCCTCTTGATTTATCTTTATATCACTAAATCTTATTTCTAGCGGCAAAGGCGATAAAGAAGTATCTACTAGATTAATGCTTTTACCATTTTCATCTTTATATTTTTCATCGCTTAGATAAAATTTAGCTATTCTACCTAAAGAGTCAATATGTGCTTCAAAATGCTCACTTTTAACAACTGCTATTTCTTCTTTTTGATTAACACTAAGTTCTGTCTTTGGAGCTTGTGTATTTGTATTTGCGGTTGTAGTTTGTGGAGCTGAATTGTTTTGTTCTATATGAGTGATATTTTGCTCATTTTGTGGTGCTTTTGGGATAAAAAAATAATCATAAACTACAAAAAATAAAAATGATAATACAACGGCAATTAATATGCGTTTTTGCTGGGATAAATTTTCTGACACGGATTGTCCTTTGGAAATATAATCTTAATTAAAAAAAATTGATTATCATTGCAAGGGATATAAAAATAATTGAGTTGTTTTAAAGCATTAAAACTAGGTTTAAAACATACACCTGAGTTTAGAGTATTCTTGCGTATTTTAGGATAATCAATACCACCTTTAAAAAACGGATTGCATTTTAAAATTCTTAAAAAAACTGCACCAAATGCTTTAAAAATATTATTTTTTTTAAATTGCCATAAGGCATATTCAGAACAACTTGGATAATACCTGCAGCATTGTGGCTTAAAAGGGCTGATAAAGAGCTGGTAAAATCTAATAAGTTTTAAACAAGCTATTTTATACATCCTATTTTTTTCAAACCCCATTTCAAGTTTTTTTCTAATTTTAAAAAAGGAATTTCAGTAATACTTGTCTTAGCTACAAGTATGTATTTCCCGTTTTCGACTTGATTTTTAACCTGAAAAAAAGCTGATCTTAAGAGCCTTTTGGCTCTATTTCTAACGACAGCTTTTCCAACTTTTTTACTAGCAACAACAGCAAATTTTTTTTCTTTACTTAAAGTATAAAAGATGATTACACCTTCACAGTGCCACTTTTTACCTTCTTTATAAATTGTTGCAAACTCTCCTAAGTCGTTAATACTTAGAAAATCTTTTATACCGCTAATCTTTTTCTACCTTTAGCGCGTCTAGCATTGATCACCTTACGACCATTTTTGCTTTTCATACGCACGCGGAAGCCATGAGTTCTTTTTTTAGGAGTTTTGTGTGGTTGATATGTTCTTTTCATATTCTTTCCTTAACTTAAAATAAAAAACAAAATAATAAGCGTGTATTTTATCAAAATCTTACTTAAATCTGCTTTTAATTAAGAGTTATTTTAAAAGTTTTTGCTAAATTTTTGTTTTATTTTTATGTATTTTAAGGAAAAATCATGAGTTTTGAAATTTGTGAGAGTAAAAAAGAAGATTTAGAAAAAATTTTAGAATTAATTAAAGAGCTTGCTATCCATGAAAATATGCTTGAAGATGTAAAATGCACAACTAAAGAACTTGAAGAATCTTTTTTTGAAAATAAATATGCTAAGGCTTTAAGTCTAAAAGTTGATGGTAAAATCATAGGTTATGCAATGTATTATTTTACTTTTTCGTCTTTTTGGGGTTTAGGTGGGTTATATCTAGAAGATATTTATATACAAGCAAAACATAGAAAAAAAGGCTATGCAAAAGCTGTTTTTAAATATTTAGCACAAATTTGTAAAGAAAAAAATCTTAAAAGATTAGAATGGGTATGTTTGAACGATAATGATTTAGGGATTGAGTTTTATACTAAATTAAATGCAAAGCATATGAATGAGTGGAGAACTTATCGTTTAGAGGGTGAAAATTTAGAAGCATTGATGTAATGAATAAGCGTAATTTGTATTATTTAAAAGCTTTTGGTTATGAATATTTTAACGAGCAAAAACAAATTAGGCATTTTAATTTAAGTTTTAAAGAATTAAACGAAAGGGTAAAAACCTGCAATCTTTGTCATTTTTCTAGACTAAGAAAGCATAGTTTAATGGAAAAAGAAGCCAAAAATGCTAAAATTTTGATTTATCAGGCCTTTATTGACAAGGAAGAGAATGAAAGTGGAAAGTTTTTTGCTTCTAAAAATAAACAAGAACTTTTGAAATTATGCAAGGAGCTTTTAAATTTAAAAGATGATGAGATATATTTTTCTTATATGTTTAAATGTTTTAGTAATTTTAAAATAGACGATCAAGCATTAAAATTATGCTTGCCGTATTTTTATAATGAGCTTGATTTTATAAAAGCAAAGATTATTTTATGTCTTGGCCAAGAAGCTTTTGCAAGTTTGGGTTTTGAGAATTTTCAAAAATATAAAGGACAATGTATGTATTATAATAATGCCTTACTTTTGCCAAGTTATGATTTGAATTTTTTGAGTAAAAATCCTAGCTTTTATGCTGAATTTATAGAAGATATTAAAAAAATAAAAGGTTATTTATGAGAAAAAGTTTAGTTTGTTTGATGATGAGTTTTGTTTTAACTTTAAATGTCTTTGCGAAAGAGCAAAAACCATCACCTATAGAACCTAGTGAGTCTTTTTATCCTAATTTAGAATTTCAAAATTGTGATAATGATTGTTTATTTACTTTGTTAGAAACAGGACTTTATTTTAATTTTTTATCAAGATTTAATAATGATAATGCAAATGAGCTTTTAGTCAATATCTATACCAAACTTTTAAATTCTATTATAGATTTTGAAAAAAGAATTCAAAAAAATGCTAGCATAAAACTAGCTATTATTATACCTGAGCAAACGATTAAAAGTTATTCTAATACTATTATAAATTCAAGCATAGCGTATTTATTAAGACAAAGAGCGCAAATAAAAGTAAAGGTGTTTTTAATAGGCACAGAAGATGAGAGCAAGATAACTAAAGCTTTTAAACAAGCTCAAGATGAGAAATTTAATTATATTGTCGCAGGTTTTACAGATAAAGGTGTGAAAAATTTATTAAAAGAAAGCCTTGATTCTAATGTAAAAGTTTTTATTCCTACTGTACATAAAAGAAATTTTGATACGCAAAATGAAAATGTGTATTTTGGAAGTATAGACTATCAAAAACAAATCCAAAAACTTTTGGAATACTCCAATGGTAAAAATATTATTTTTTCAGATGGAACAGCCTTAGCTAATCGCTTAGATGAGAATGTTTTAAACGCAGGTAATGGTAGTGAGAAAATTTATACTATTAATAGTTCTAAATTTGATTTTAGAAGCATTTTAAATCAAAATAGAAGTTTTCAAGATTCTAGTATTATTTTAAATACTTCTTTGATTAAAACAGCACTCATAAGCTCACAAATAAGAACTTATGATATAGAGCCTTTTGTGCTATTATCAACTCAGATTAATTATAATCCTATCTTGCTAAGTTTAACGCAAATTAATGATAGAAAAAAACTTTTGCTAGCAAATTCCATTTCTAATGAGGATCAAACTCTAAGCTATCTTAATGAGCTTTTTTCGCAAAATATTAATTACAACTGGATAGCTTATGCAACTAGCGTGGGCCTTGATTATTTTTATACGCAGTTTTTAGATAAAGATTCTCAAAGAATTTTTGATGAGGGTTTAAATGATAATCAATTTGACTATAAGGTTAAAATCATTCGCTCGCAAGGCTTAGGTTTTACTCCTTTGCAAGATCAGTAAAAACCTTAGTTATAGTCTCATCTATAGGGGCTACTTTTTCATTTTTTAAAAAAGCTAGGGTAAATTCAGCTTCAAAAAGCTTGGTATTTTCTTTATAAATCTCTTGTTTTATACAAACTGAGGCTTTTTTAAGCTTTGTGATAAATGTTTTTACTTCTATAAGATCTCCAAGTTTAGCGGGTTTTAAAAAGTTACAATTTGCTTTAGTAAGTAGGAAATGTCCTGTATTTTTATCAAAAATTTTTGCATTTTTTTGAAAAAATATCTCACTTCTTGCTCTTTCGCAAAATTTTAAGTAGTTGCTATGGTATACCACTCCACCTGCATCGGTATCTTCATAATAAATTCGTATTTGCATTTTAGACCTTTTATTTTATATTGATCGGAAAATATCGCTTACAATCAACTTTTTTTATTGATAAATTTGTTGAAATTCTACTTAAAATGTCATAAGAAAAGCATAAAATATTCTTGATTTTATATCTTATGTTAAAATTGTATTTTATATCATTGAAAAAAGGAAAATCATGCAAGTTTTGCAAAAAATGTTTAAATTGCTAGCTATTATGGCTTTTGTTTTTAGTGTGAGTGCAAATGCACTTAGTGAGGGTAAAGAGTATATTACTTTAAAAACACCTATCCCAAATGCACAAAATTCTCTAATAGAGGTATTTTCTTATCGTTGTATTCATTGCTATAATCATCATCAATTTCACACTCTAGCAAAAGTTAAACAAGCTTTACCAAATTTAAAATATGATCTTTTCTCGGTAAGTTCTATGCTCGAGTACGGTGGTGCTTTAAATGAGATGTTTGCTTTAGCTTCTTTTAAAGAAAAAGCTTTAGGTTTAGATGTTACTAGTGAAAAAAGTCTTACTTATAAGCTTGCTGATGTGTATTTTGTAAGTCATTTTGAAAAAAAAATAAATTTAAATAATCTTGATTTATTTTATAAAATAGGTTTAAATGCTATTGGTGCTAGTAAAGAAGAATTGCAAAAATTTTTACAAACTAAAGAAGCCAAAGAGCTTTTAGTTGCTTATGATGTAGCTAATGAAATTTCAAGAAATTATGGTACGCCTGCTTTTGTAGTAAATGGCAAATATCAAATCAATCCTGAGTATATCACTTCTTTAGAGGAACTAATCCGTATAGTTAAAGAACTTTCTACCAAGTAATGCTTTTTTAAGCATTACTTTTTGTAATTTTTGTGATAAAGTATTATTATTTTTTATTTTTTTAATAATTATATTTTCATTTTGAAATTTTTTCTTATTGTTTAATTAATATTTAAGTTATATTAATATAACTTTAGCATGTTTATAATAAATTGCAAATATTTATTATATATAAAATACAAATAGGAGAAATAAAATGAAATTCAACTTAAATAATTTGTCAAAAGCAATGGTGACAGCTGCTTTTGTTCTTGGTGTGAGTGCAAATGCACTTAGTGAGGGTAAAGAGTATATTACTTTAAAAACACCTATCCCAAATGCACAAAATTCTTTAATAGAAGTATTTTCTTATCGTTGCACGCATTGTTATGATCATCATAAGTTTAATACCATGTCAAAAGTCAAAGAAAAATTACCACAATTAACTTATAAATTTTATCCTGTTAGCTCTATGGGTGATTATGGTAAGCAAGCTAATGAAATTTTTGCTTTTGCTGCTTTTAAAGATGAGCAAAATAAAGTAAGTCAAAGCGATAAAAATAGTTTAACTCATAAAGCTTCTGAAGCATATTTTAATGCTTATTTTAAGAAAAAACAAAGATGGGGAAATGGAGCTAATCCTGAAGCGTTTTATGAAGTAGGATTAAAAGCAATTTCAGCAAGCAAAGAAGATTTAGATAACTTTTTAAAAACTCCTGAGGCTAGTGAAATTTTAAAATCTTATGAAAATGCTAATGATATCTCTAAAAACTATGGTACACCTGCATTTGTAGTAAATGGTAAATACCAAATCATACCACAAGCTATCACATCTCCACAAGCTTTGATGGAAATAACAGAAGAATTAAGCAAGATGTGATTTGAGGTATTTTATGAGTTCTTGTCCTATTAGTAAAATCACTACTTGGCAAAATACAAGAGTTCCTTGGTTGATAATGGTTATAGCTATGATAGGCTTAACTTTTATAGCACACTTTTTGTTTCAAGAATACCTTTATATGGAGCCTTGTGAGCAGTGTGTTTATATAAGATTTGCTATGTTAACTATGGCTTTTGGTGGTATTTTAGCCTTGATAGATCCTAAAAATGATTATTTGAAAATTTTTGCATATACTTTTGTATTTTGGGGTATATGGCTTGGTATAGAGTATTGTATTACTCTTAATCATATCCACGAGGTAGTACATTCAGAAAATCCTTTTGCTGGTGTTGATGGGTGTAGAGAAATTCCTATATATCCTTTTAATTTACCATTGCATGAATGGGCACCAGGATGGTTTTTACCAACAGGTGAGTGTGGTATGGATACACCTATAGTACCTGAAGATGTTTATGGTAGTTTAAATGCTTTTCAGAAATTTTTTGTTGGAAATCCTCCAAATTTTGAAGATGGGTTGTATAGTAATGGTTGGTATTTGATTCCTAGTATGGAATTTATGAATATGGCGATTTGTTGTTTGTTGGCTTTTGTTGTTTGTTTGGTGATTTTAGGAAGCATGTTTGTTTCTTATACATTTTCACATTCTAAGGCTAAATTTTATGCTTTGATTGTTTTAATATTAGTAGTTTTGCTAAAAATTTTAGGTGAGCCAAGTGTGCAAATAGCTTAATAATATAAAAAAGGAGAAAAAATGAAGATTAGTAAAATTGTAAGTAGTATTTTGCTTGCTGGTAGTGTTGTTATGGTAGCGCCTAGTGTTTCTTTGGCTATGGGTGGACCTAGTGGTGCTAAAATTGATTGGGAAATTCAAGGCAAAATTGGCGCAGTAAAGATGAATCCTTATGGTCTATCTCCGCTTAGTGCTATAATTATGGATGGTGGATACAAACTAAGTGATGTAAGCGTAACTATAGTTCCAAAGCCAAATGGACAGACTATATCTTATAAGGTTAGCCCTAATAAAATTAAAACTTATGGAGGAATTCCTGTTTTTGGACTTTATCCATCATATTTTAATACAGTAAAAGTAAGTTATACTAAAACTGCTTTTGGAAAGAGTGAAAAAGTAGTAGATGAGGTATATAAAATAGCAACTGGTGGAGTAAATATAGAGCCAAGTGGAAGTATTATGCAAAGAGGTGTACCTTTTGAAAAAGTAGAAGTGATTAAAGTAGATAAAGGTTTTGAAGATAGGTTGTATTTGGTTAATAATGCTCCAGGGAAACAAAGTGGAAAAGGCTCTCAATCTGTTTGGAATAACCCAGCAGGTGGTGCAATGGAATGGGATGAGAATTCAAATGCATTTATCATTGATACAAAAGGTGAAATTCGTTGGTATTTTGATAATGATAAATTAATGGATTGGAATAATATTTACAATCGTGGTATTATGATGGGATTTAGGCAAAATACTGATGGAGCTTTAACTTGGGGTTTTGGACAAAGATATGTTAAGTATGATTTAATGGGTAGAGAAATTTTTAATCGTCTTTTACCTTCTTCTTATATAGATTTTTCTCATTCTATGGATAATATGCAAAATGGAAATTATCTTTTAAGGGTGGCTTCTGCCAATGTTAAGCGTCCTGATGGTAAAAATGTGCGTTCAGTACGCGATGTGATAGTAGAGGTTGATAAAAATGGTAATGTAGTAGATGAGTGGAGATTGTTTGAAATTTTAGATCCATATAGAGCAAATGTAATCAAAGCATTAGATCAAGGTGCGGTTTGTTTAAATATTGATGCGAGTAAAGCAGGGGTTACTTTAAGTGATGAGGATTTAGCTAAAATGGACGCAAGTGATTCTTTTGGCGATATAGCAGGCACTGGAGTAGGGCGTAACTGGGCTCATGTAAATAGCGTAGATTATGATCCAAGTGATGATAGTATTATTATTTCAAGTCGTCATCAAAGTGCTATTATAAAAATAGGACGTGATAAAAAAGTAAAATGGATACTAGGAGCACATAAAGGCTGGGGAGAAAAATACAAAAAAACACTTTTACAACCTGTTGATAAAAATGGCAAAAAGATAGTTTGTGAAGATGAGTATAGTAAATGTCCAGGATATGAAAACGAAGAAGGTGGTTTTGATTTTACATGGACACAGCATACTGCTTTTAGAATAGATGAAAAATCTGACAAAAGATATATTTATATCACAGCTTTTGATAATGGCGATGCAAGAGGTATAGAGCAACCTGCTTTTGCTTCAATGAAATACTCAAGAGCAGTTGTGTATAAAATAGATCAAAAAAATAAAACCGTAGAACAAATTTGGGAGTATGGAAAGCAAAGAGGCAATGAATGGTTTTCACCTGTCACTTCTTTAGCAGAATACCATAAAGATAAAAATTCCATCATGGTTTATAGTGCTACTGCTGGAATGTCATTTGACTTAAGCAAGGGTGCTGCTGTAGGTGAGCCAAAACCTGAAATAGATGAATTTAAATGGGGAGCTAAAGAACCTTCAGTACAAATTCGCTTTAGCGGAGCAAGTACTGGTTATCAAGCTATGCCTATTGATTTAGAAAAAGCATTTAAATAAGAAAAAAGGGCTTTTTTAAAGCCCTTTTAATTTTTATAAATATCCTGCACCTAAAGCTAAAAAATAACCTACTATACAAGAAACAATCACACCAATTAATCCTGGTAAGATAAAGCTATGATTGATAACAAATTTACCTATTTTTGTAGTACCTGATCTATCAAATTGTATAGTTGCAAGATCGCTTGGATAAGTTGGTAAAATGTAGTATCCATAGCAAGCTGCTGCAAAAGCAATGATAATACCTGGTTCAACACCAATTCCTAGTGCAAGTGGCACAAAAGCTGCAATTGCTGCTGCTTGAGAATTAACAAATTTAGAAATAAGTAAAAGCATAATAGCATAAGTCCAAGGATGTTCTATAACGATATTACCTAAAGATTCTTTCATCATAGGAGTATGCACTGCAAACATTGTATCTGCCATCCAAGAAATTCCAAAAACAGCTACTAAGGCTATCATACCGGATTTAAAAATTTCATTTTTTGCAATTTTGCTTGCATCAAGTTTGGTAAAAATGATTAGCGCTGCACCTGCTAAAAGCATAAACATTTGAATAGTTGCTACCATATTCATAGGTTTGGTAACGCCTTTTGAGGTAAATTGCGGTCTAAGTTCTGGAAAAGCTCCAAGTATAGCTACTATAGCAATAGCACCTAGGAAAATCCACATAGCTACCCATTGGATAGTTGGAAGTTTTTGTCCAAGAAGAGTTTTACTATCGCCATAGATATATTCTCTTTGTTCTGGATTTTTAATCTTAGCTTGAAAATCCTCATCTTTATCAAGATCTTTTCCTCTAAACCAAGAAAAAATTCCTATAGCTAAAACACCTACCAAAGTAGAAGGTATAGTAATAGCAAGTAAATCCACATAACCATCAAAACCTGCTAAAGGGTGTTTATTAATTTCTGGATTTAAAAGTAGCGCTGTTAAGCTTACAACTGCAACTGAAACGGGACTTGCGATAATACCAAGTTGTGAAGAAATACTAGAAGCAGCCATTGGTCTTTCTGGGCGAATACCATTTTTAATAGCAATGTCATAAATAATAGGCATCATAGTATAGACAACATGCCCAGTTCCACAAAGCATGGTAAGAATGCAAGTTACAAATGGCGCTAAAATAGTTAAGAATTTAGGATTTTTTCTTAGAACTTTTTCTGCAATTTGCAACATTACATCCAAACCACCACTAGCTTGCAAAGTTGCACTAGCAACAACAACAGCTAAAATGGTAAGCATAACATCAATAGAAGGTTTTCCAGGTGCTACAGCAAAACCAAAACTTAAAACTAATAAACCTATACCGCCTAATAAGCCTAGAGTGATACCGCCTTTTTTTGCCCCATAAAAAAGACAAATAAGAACAACAATTAGTTGAATACTAAATTGAACACCTTCGCTAAGGCTAGTTAGTATTTCCATACTCTCTCCTTATTTTTGAAATATGTGAGAGTATAATCCAAGTTTTATTAATAGTAAATAAAATTTTTTATTATTTAAATAAATATTTACCAATATTTTGAATTTATTTATCAAAATATTGGTTATTTTATATTTATTGATAATATTTTAAGATTATATAAAGAATTTTACTGATTTTTTCAATAGAAGCTATTTCACATTTTTCATCTGTTGAGTGAGGGCTATGGATATTTGGTCCTATTGAGCAACATTCTAAAGGTTGTTTTTCACTTATAATGCCACATTCTAAACCAGCATGTATAGTGTAAAGCTTGGCGTTTGGGTTTTCTTTTTTAAAATAACTTAGAATTTCTTCTCCAAATTTAGTATCTTTATTAGTCCACGGTGGATAAAAATTTGCACTTGAAACTTCGCAGTTTTGCATCTTAAAATAAGTTAAGGTTTCAAATTCTATGTTTTTAAGTTCTTGTAAATCATTAGATCTTGCAAAAAGCTCAAAATGAAATTTGCTATCTTTTTCATAAGCCAATGAAAGATTGATACTTGTTTGAACTAAATTTAATTGATGATTAAAAGTTCTAACTCCTTGTGCAAAAGCATTAATGAGATTTAAAATAACTTGAGAATTTTTATAATATGTTCTTTTGATTTTACCTATATAATTTACTTTAAAATGATCATTTTCTTTTGGAGGATTTTTAAAAAATGCTATAACTTTAGCATGTTTTGGTATAGAATTTATTCTTTCACCCGCTTTAAATTCGCAAAGTTCCCCTTGATTTTGAGTGATAAAATAGCTCACTTCTTTAATAGAAGATTTAATGTTTTTAACAATATCAATTCCCGAGTGCCCACCTTTAAAATCAATTGCTTCTATCTCATAACAATCTTCTTCTTTTTCATCTATTTCTAAGTTTAAACTAGCAAAAATATCTACCCCACCAGCACAACCTATAACAACTTCATCATCGCTTTCGTGGTCTAAATTTAAAAGCTTGCTTGAGATCAAAGTATGGGTGAGATTGTTTGCTCCACAAAGTCCAACTTCTTCATCATTAGTAAAAAGACATTCTATATTTTCAAAATCTTTTAAAGCTTGCATCATTAGTGATACTCCTATGCCATTATCTGCACCTAAGCTTGAATTTTTAGCCTTTAAATATCCGTTTTCTTCATATATTTGTATATTTGGAGCTTCTCCCATGCAAACCATATCATAATGACTTTGTAAACAAATTTTAGGATTTCCTTTGTGTGCGTGGATATTACCTGCTTCATCAACGCTTACTTGGCAATTTTGACTTTTAGCAAAATCAATGAGAAAATTTTTCAATTCTTCGGTTTTGAAACTACAATGAGGTATTTGAGTAATTTGTTTAAAATTTTGTATAATTTCTTGCATAAATTCTCCTTTTTATTGTAATTATGGCATATTTTTATATAGATGAGGTTTAAATGAAATTTTCTAGGAAACAAATTAAATTATTTATAAACTTATTAAAAGATCCGAAGAAATTTTTAATCGCACTTTTTTTAGTTGCTTTTGCTTATGTTTTAAACTATGATAGTGGTTCATATATCAATGCTAAAGTAAGTCGTGTAGTAGATGGAGATACTATTGAGGCTAAATTCGAAAATGAAAAACTTAAAATCAGACTTTTTGGTATAGATGCACCTGAGAGTGATCAAGCTTATGGAAAGATGGCTACGCAATTTCTAAAAGCTATTGTATTAAATAAAGAAGTAGTTTTGAATGTAAAAGATGAGGATAAATATGGTAGAATTTTAGCCATTGTATATTTAAATGATAAAGATATTAATCAAGTTATGGTTAAAAATGGTTTTGCTTGGGCATATGAGCATTATAGTGATTTGTATATAAATGAGCAAAATTATGCCAAGATAAATAAAAAAGGATTATGGGAAAGTGAAAATCCTATAGAGCCTTATAAATGGCGTAAACAAATAAGATTAAAATAGGATATAAGATGTTTAAAAAAATATTATTGTTTGGATTTTTAGCATTATTTTTTAGCGGTTGTTTTGTCAATGAAAGAGGGATCTCAAATCGATTTTACGATGATTGTAAGGAATATTATGATGCAAGTGGGACTTATCATAAAGAATGTCCAAAGAATTGGGTGGATTTACCTTTAACCCCCGATTCCTTTTAAGACTGCATTAAGTTCTTCTTGCATTGATTCTTGTTTAGTTGTTTCTTGCTGATTTTGATTATTATTTGTAGCGGCTTGATTTTGTTTAAGTTTAAATATATGATCATCTGTAGTAATAACTTGAAAAGATGCGTCAAAAATTTTAATCTCATTTACAAAACCAGCTACTTTAACCTCTCTTTTTCTTGAGTCATCGCTAAATAAAGCACTTGCTTCAAGATTTAAAATATCTCCCACTTTTAAAGGAGCATAGAAAAAGCTTCTTGAGCCTATTAAGACGCTAAATTCTTTATTAATTGCAGCTTGTGCTATGTAATTTGCTGCATTAAATATAAAGCCACTATGCACTAATCCTAGTTCATCTACTGCCATATCATGGGTTGTGATTAAAATACCTTTGGCGAAATTTTTTTCTATATGAGAAATACTTCCTGCTAAAGTATTGTTTATCCCTGGACAAGTGATAAGTTCTGATTTGATACGATTTAACTCTTCTGGATCTATTAATTCTTCTATGGTAACAGCACTTACTGTTCTTGCCATTTTTACACCTTTAATTTAACATAAACTCTTTTTGGTGCTTCATAGCCTTCGCAAGTTAAATTTGAATCATTTTTATCTAAAAATTGATCTAAAGAATAAGAATCAATCCATTGTGTTTTTCTTTGTTCTAAAAGATCGGTTTGTTTAGTTGTTATAACTTCAAATTCACTAAATCCAGCTCTATAACACCAATTTCTTAAACCTAATATCGACGGAATGAAAAAAATATTTGGTATTTTTGAGTAAGTTTTTTGAGGAATAAGTGCTATTTCTCTTTCATCTTCTATATACATAGTGTCTAAAAAGACTATGCCGTCTTTATTTAAAGATTGTTTGAGTTGTTTTAGCATGGCTATAGGATCACTACGATGATAAATCACTCCAAGACAAAAAATCACATCAAATTTTATGCCATAATTTGGTACATCAGCTACGCCTAAAAGCTCATATTGTATAGGAGTTTTTGCAATGGAGTTTAAAAGTAAAAATTGCAAATAATACTTAATAGAAGGATCAAAACCTATGAGCTTTGAAGGATTAAATTCAAGCATTTTAAACATATAATAACCATTATTGCAGCCAATATCTGCTACTATTTTGCCATTTATTTCTTGCATATAAGGCTTTAAAATATTAAATTTGATAAAACTTTGCCATTCTGTATCTATAAATAAATCATTAATTTTAAAAGGTCCTTTACGCCAAGGTTTTAATTCTAAAGTGATATTCTTGATCTCATCATCTAAACTTTTATCACAAAAAATATCAAAACTTTCATTTATAAGGTAATTTGAATTTTGAATTTTTTCACTAAGTTTTTGGATTTTTTCATATAAAGGATGTTTTAAAACTTGCTTAAATAAAGCATTATTTTGCATATTTTTCCTTGAAAAACTCCCTTATTTGGGAGTTTTTATTATTGAAGTAGGCTTGCTAGTTTAGTTTGTAACATTACATTTGAATGAGCATTTGCAAATAAAAATGCATTTTCTTTTAGGTAATTTGCATTAAAATCATTGATATTTTGAGCTAAGTCATTATTTTGTAATTTGCTTTCAGCTTCTTTAGTGTTAATACTAGTTTGCAAAGATGAGTTGATATTAGAATGGATAGCGTTAATTCCAGCACCAATATCTGCGCGTAAAGAACCTACTTGATCTTGAAAATCACGAATTCCGTCTTGATTTTCAAGGCTTAAATTTGCTGTGCTTGGTTGATTTAAATTAATACTTTCAACCCCAGTACCAACAACAAAATCCATACTCTGAAATACATTTTTTCCATTAAAAGTCGCATTAGAAAAAGCATCATTGATTGAAGTTACAAGTTTGTTTGCTTCAGAATTTAGCATACTTTTTTGTCTGTCATTTAAAGCGGCATTGTTTGAGCGCACTGAAAGTTCATTAAGTTTATCTGCAGTAGCTGAAATGTTATTTAAAGTTGAATCAGCAATTTGTAAAACTCCTATGGAATCATAGGCATTTAAAATACCTTGATCTATAGTGCTATATTGACTTCTTAAAGAATCAGCTATGGCTAAATTTGCTCCATCGCTCCCATCTATAGCACGGATTGTGGCTATGTTTTCTAAAGCTTTTTCTTGGCTTTTTTGAGCTTGATTTAAGTAGTGATTTTGTTGAGTTGTTCCTATATCGCCTATTTTCATCTTTGACTCCTTTTAAAGACTTATTTTATTATATCATTTTTTTGTTTTAAAATTTAAGAAAAACAAAATTACTTGTGATAACATGATAATTTTCATCACAACTTCACTTGCACCATGAATTTTTATAAATTCTTGAGTTTTAGTTGCTTCTTCTCCTAAACTTTGTGCTTCTAAAACATAAGCAGTGAAGTAAAATACAAAAAGCAAACTTAGTGCCAAAATGATCAAAGAAAGCATAAATTTTGAAAAATTTATTTTAAAAGTTAAATTTTTGTCTTTAAATGAAAAAATTTCTATTAAAATAGACAAAACACTCACACCTAACAAAACATAGCCAAATTGAACAAAAATGTGTGTCATTAAAAGCCCACTTTGAAAATGAGTTAAAACCCCTTCACCTATGAATTTAGCAGGATAAAATATAGTCGGAGCTAAAAACACACCTATGCTAATTTCAATCCCAATTAAGCTTGCTAGTAAAAATAAATATATTGATTTCATATTTTCTCCTATAATAAAGATAATTATAGTCTAATTTTTTAAATTCCATGCAACAAAGGCTCTATCAAATCCATTATAATCTTGATAAAAAGTAGCCTTGAAATCATTTTCTTTTAAAATTTTATTTAAAATTGTTTTTTGATCATAGCCAAACTCACATACTAAGACTTTTGTGTTGTGATTTTTGGCAAAAAGAATAATTTCATGTAAAATTTCCCAACCTTTATCTCCACCAAATAAAGCATTGTGTGGTTCGTTTTGAACCCATTTATCTAAAGGATAGTCATTTTTTATGTAAGGAGGATTAGAAAAAATAAAGTCAAAATTTCCTTGTATATTTTTAAAATCACAAAGTTGAAAATTGATTAAATTTGAAACATTATGAAAATCTGCATTTTTTTTAGCAAGCTCTAATGCTTTTGGATTGATATCACAAGCTTGTATAAAAATTTGTTTTAACTTTGCTAAGCAAATACTTAAAATTCCACTTCCAAAGCCAATTTCAAGTATATTTTTAAAAGAGTTATGATCTAAAATTTCTAAACATCTTTCAAGTAATATTTCACTATCAAAACGCGGTATCAAAACCCCTTTTTTAGTAAAAAAATCAAAACCATAAAATTGTGTTTTTTGAAATAAATACTCAAAAGGCTCACCATTTAAAAATCTATCTATATATTCTAAAAAAACTTTTTCATCAATTTGAAATTCAGGATTTAAAAAAATCCAAGCTTTATCTTTTTGCAAAAGCTCACAAAGAATAAAAAGTATATATTCTTTGTGAGTAGGATCTTTTGCGTAAGCTTGCTTTAAAGCTTGTTTGATTGAAATCATTGCAAAGCTTTGATTCTATCATAAATACAAGGATGACTTAGATGAAAGAAAGTATAAATTTTACTTGTTTTAACAAAGGCTTTGTTTTCTTTTGCTAAAGCTATGAGAGCATTTTTCATATCTTCTTTAGAGCTTAGTTTTGCTCCGTGTAAGTCAGCATTAAATTCATTTTTTTGACTCATTTTATTAAGCAGTGGAGAAACAATAAAAGTAAAAATATTTCCAAAAATCAATAAAAGTGCAAAAACTCCAGCATTCACTCCATCTAAATGACTTTCAATATAAAAAAAGCTTGGTAAATGTGCAAAGATGAAAAATAAAGCAAAAAGCATCAAAGCACTAGCAAATAACATTTTTAGCAAATCTTTATGCGCAAAATGTCCTAGCTCATGACCCAAAACAGCAATGAGTTCTTTTTCTTTTAAAGCATTTAAAAGTGTATCAAAAAGCACTACTCTTTTGCTTTTAAATAAGCCACCAAAATAAGCATTTAATCTTTTATCTCTTTTGCTTGCATCGATAACATAAACACCATTTGCACTAAAGCCACATTTTTGCATTAAATTAGTGATTTTTTCTAATAAATTTTCATCTTCAAGTTTTTTCATTTTGTTAAACATAGGTGCAATAAGTGTAGGGTAGATGAGATTTATAATAAGTATAATTATAAAACTTAGAGCAAAAGCCACTACCCACCAGTATGTGTTAAAAAATTCAAAGCAAAATACTAAGACATAGATGATTAAAAAGCCAAAAACAAGCATTAGAGCTAAAGATTTAATGCTGTCTTTAACAAAAAGCGCTAAAGTCATATTTGAAAAGCCGTGTTTTTTATCTTTTATAAAGCTTTCATAATAACTAAGTGGTAAATTTAAAATACTAATAATCAATAAAAATGCAAGCAAAAATAAAGTATTTTCTAAGGTAGAATTTTCTTTTATAAAAATTTCTTTTAAATACAAAAAGCCAAAGCTAATCCAAGAAATGTTAATCATCAGATTATAAAGATTAGAAAAGATTTTGTATTTTTCATTTTCTATAGCGATATTTGCAGCATTTTTATAATCTTGTTCATTTAAAATAATTGCTTGTTTTTCTCTTTCTTTTTTTAAAAAAGAAATTTGCACATAAGATATAAAAATCAAAAAAGCTGCATAAATACATAAAATAGTTATCAAAGTCATAGTTTTTCCTTAAATAAATTTGAGTAATTTTATCTTATTTAAAATATATAAAGTTAATTAGTATTTTCACTTTTTTCCAAAACCTCAAAATAAGCCTCTTCTAAAATACTAAGTTCATTTTCTAAGGAATTTAGCTTTTCATAAAGGGTGTTTATACCTAGCTCTTGATAGATTGTAGGATTACTTAGAGCATTTTTTATTTCTTTTATTTCTTCTTCTAATTTATGAATTTTATCAGGATATGAGTTTAAAATTTCATTTTCTTTATAGCTTAGTTTTTTACTCGATTTTTCTTTTGTTTTTACGCTTGCGGTGGTGTTTGTTTCTAAGCTTTTAGAAAATTCTTCAAAGTCTTTGTATTCTTTTTCATTTTCTAAATATTCACTATAAGAAAGAACTTCTATATTAATATTTGCATTATCTTCAAAAGCATAAAGTTTAGTTGCTATTTTATCAACAAAATATCTATCATGTGAGACAAGCAAAATCGCACCTTCAAAAGAAAGTAAGTATTCTTCTAAGATATTAATCGTAGCTATGTCTAAATCATTTGTTGGTTCATCTAAGATTAATACATCATATTTTTTGGTAAAAAGCAAGGCTAGAGCAACTCTGTTTTTCTCGCCCCCACTTAACACACTCACACTTTGTTCTAAAAATTCTTTTGGAAATAAAAATTGTTTTAAATACCCATAAACATGCATATTTTTACCACGCACTTGAATGTGATCGCCACCATTTGGGCAAAAAATTTCTAAAAGTTTTTTATCAGTATTTAATAAGCTCCTGCTTTGATCAAAATAGCCTATTTTAACTTCACCTCTTTTAATCTCTCCGCTATCAAGCGGAATTTGATCAAGTAAAATCTTTAAGAAAGTAGATTTCCCACAGCCATTTTTACCTACTATGGCTATGCGTTCACCTTGTAAAATTCGTGCATTAAAGTCTTTAAAAAGTGTCTTGTTGGCAATAGACTTTGAGATATTTTTAAGTTCAAAAAGCATTTTTTTGCGGTTTTGGCTTTGAGTTTGGTTAAAATTTTTATTTGCTCTTTTGATTTCAAGTTGTAAGCGTTTGATAGCTCCTGGGTTTTTCTTAGCTTCTTCACGCATTTTAAAAATGCGTTCTTTGCGTCCTTCGTTGCGTTTAAGCCTAGCTTTGACTCCTCTTCTTAGCCATTCTTCCTCACTTTTTAATTGCTTAAGCAAGGTTTCATGGCTTTTAGCTAAGGAAGCTAAAATAGCTGCTTTTTTTTCTAGATATTGCGTATATCCACCCTCAAAAATGCTTAATTTTCCCGCTTCTATTTCTACGCATTTTTGCGCTATAGCATCGATAAAATACCTATCATGAGAGATGAAAATAACACACATTTTAGAGGTTTTTAACCTTTCTTCTAAAAAGTTACTCATATATACATCTAGATGATTAGTTGGTTCATCAAGCAATAATATATCAGGATTTTTTAGCAAAAGTGTGCAAAGCCCTACGCGTCTTATTTCGCCCCCACTTAAAGAGCAAAGTGTTCTGTCTTTGTATTCTAATAGTTTAAATTCTTCTAATATTCTTTGTATTTTTTGGTCTAAATTCCATGCGTCTTTTGAATCTATAAATAAACTTAATTCATCTATTTTTTTTAAATATTCTTTATTTTCAGGATCAAAAGCTAGTTTTTCATTATAGCTTTCAAATTCCTTCAAGGCTTGATAAATTTCTTCAAGTTCTTTTTTGATGACTTCGCTTACGCTTAAGGTGCTTTCAAAGCTTACTTGTTGGCTTAGCATACCTATACTAGTGTTATTTTGTTTAATTACTCTACCGCTATCTAGTTTTAAAGTTCCCATAAGGGCTTTTAAAAAGCTTGATTTTCCTTCGCCATTTTTGCCTATAATGGCGATTTTTTCTCCTAAATTTGCACTAAAATTTGCATTTTCTAAAACTATTTTTGTATTAAATTTCTTATTTGCATCGATTAAATCTATTAAAGCCAAATTTCTTTCCCAAATGTTTTTTACGATTTTACTTTAAAAAGTATTAATTTTGCTTAAATAAAATTACACTATGAGAGTGTTTGTTTTTTTTACTTTATTAGTTTTATTTTTTGCTTTGGCAAATTGGTATATTTATAAAAGATTTTTAAGTAGGGTTGATTTTTTAAAACCTTATAAGAAGTTTGTATTAGCTTTTGTTTTAATAGTTTTTGTATGTGAATTAATCTTTTTTGTAAATATGCGCGGGGATTTTTTGCATGAAAAGCTTTATTATATTTTAGCGATTTTTCCTACTATTACCTGTTTTTTCTTGCTTTTTGGAGTGGTTTTTGAAATTGGCTCATGGATTTTCTTTAACGAAAATAAAAAAGAGCAAATTTTCAGTGTCCAAAGAAGAAAGTTTTTAAAATTAATTTTTGATTCTTGGCTTATTATACTTAGCGTTAGTATGGTGTTTAAAGGTTTTGTAAATGCTATTAGTACACCTAGGGTTAATGAAGTAGATATTAAAATTAAAAATTTAAAAGAAGATTTAAATATAGTTTTACTTTCTGATGTGCATTTGGGTAAAAATTTAGGTGAAGATTTTTTAAAAACCTTAATCGATGAAGTTAATGCTTTAAATGCTGATATAATCATCATAGCTGGGGATTTAATTGATGCAGATATAGCTAGTATGTCTTATATTAATCTATTAGAAAATTTTAAATCAAAATATGGTACTTATTTTGTTTATGGAAATCATGAATATTATAATGATATAAATGCGATAAGCAAAAAGCTTAAAACGCTTAAGAATTTCAAAGTTCTAGAAGATGAAAGTATTGATTTTGGGGATTTTACTTTAAGTGGGACTTTGGATTTGGCTGCTAAACGTTTGGGTTTTAAAGAAAGCAATATAGAAAAAATCAAAATGCAAATCAATCAAGAAAAAGTTAATATTTTAATCACGCATCAGCCAAAATATGTAAAAACTTATGATGTGAGTGGGTTTGATTTGATTTTATCAGGACATACACACGCAGGGCAAATTTTTCCTTTTTCTTTGCTAGTATATTTAGAGCAAGGCTTTGTGTATGGGCTTTATAAATTAAGCAAAGATAGTTTGCTTTATGTAAGTAGTGGAGCTGGATTTTGGGGACCTGCTGTGAGATTTTTAGCCCCTAGTGAGATAGCTTTGATTAGATTAAAAGGAGAATGAGTGGGATTTAGCAATAGTGCTTCAAAAATGTTTGGAATCATAGCAAAATATAAATTTCCAAAAATTATACAAAAAAATATTAATAAAGCTTATGTAAATGCTTTTAATATCAATATGAGTGAATTTAAACCTTTAGAAGAATATGAGAGTTTAAATGCTTTATTTACAAGAACTTTATTAAATGAGCGAGAATTAGAAGATGGCTTTATAAGTCCAAGTGATGGTAAAATTTTAGAACTTGGAAGTAGCTTTCAAAATGATTTAAAAGAAAATTTAGCCTTTAGCATTAAAGGTTCAAGTTATAGTATAGAAGAGCTTTTAAAAAACTCAGCTAGTAAAGAAGAATTGGAAAATGGCATAGATTATGCAAATATTTATTTATCTCCAAAAGATTATCATCATTATCATGCACCTTGTAATATGCAAATTTTAAGTGCTACTTATATGAGCGGGGCTTTATTTAGTGTGAGTGAGGCAAAGTTAGCTAAAATTATAAACCTTTATACTAAAAATGAAAGAGTAGTTTTAAAGTGCTTAGTGGAAGGAAAATTTATACTTTGGATGGTATTTGTGGGTGCGCTAAATGTCGGTAAAATGCACTTTAGCTTTGATACTAGCATACAAACTAATGCAGCAAATTTTGATTTTACTCATACCTATGAAGATCTTTTTGTAAAAAAAGGCCAAAGACTTGGAAATTTTGAGCTAGGTTCAACTATAGTTTTAATCGCTCAAAAAGGGTTTTTAAAATTTAGTAAAAATGCTTATGAGCAAGTTGAATTTTCTAAGAAGATTGCGGACTTTGCTTAGTCTCATCTTCATTAGCAACTTTATATAAAAAGGCAAAAATTTCAGCCACTGCTTTATACATATTAGGTGGGATTTCATCGCCTAGATCAAGTTTGCTAAGCACTTCTACTAAGTCTTTGTCTTCTTTTATGGGTATGCCATTTTCTTTGGCTAAAGAGATGATTTTAGCAGCGTTTTCACCTTTGGCATTAGCTAGGATTTTTGGTGCATTTTGTTCTTCTTTGTTATAGCCTAGTGCAACGGCTTTTTTTGTTTTTTTAGCCATTTTTAAGCCCTTGTGTCAAAACCCATATTAAAGTCATTATATTCTTCTTGATTGTGAAATTTACTTTTAATTATATCGCTGATGAAAAAATTAGAGCTTAGAAGTCCTACTTTAACTAAGGCTTTTTTTAGTTCATGTGCTCTTTCATAAAGTTTTTTTCTAAAATTAGCATTTTCTATCATCATATTTATATCGATGTATTTATCATTACTTAGAGATAAAAATACATTGATTTTTCCTAATTTTTCAAATTCAAGATTAATTTGTGCATAAAATTTATCTTTTTTACCGCGTTTAAAAACTACATTAGATTTTTCTAAATCATCCCAAAAGAAAGGTAAAAAAGTATGAATGCTATTATTGGCTAAAGATAAAAGTTGGTTAAATTCAAGCTGAGCTATAAGACGATTTGCTTGATTTAGTATGCTTTCATTGTCTAAATTTTTGGCTAGATTGGAAACTTGTAAAAGAGTGGATTTAATATCTTTTTGTAATTCTGAAGAAATTTCTGTGCTATCTTTTTGGGTGATTTTTCCAAGATCTTTTATAGAAAGTTCTAATTTTTTTTCTATATTTTTTATATCATCTAAAGAATTTTTTGCCTCATAATTTTTAGGATCTAAAGCTTTTAAAACTTCATTGAGTTTTCTTCCTATTAAGCCTAGTTCTTTGTTTAGATTGTTTAAAAGCTCTTCTTGTAAATTTTGGCTAAAATTAAGATTTTTGCTTACATTTTGTTTGAAAATATCTTCTAGTAAAATTTTACCCGAAGTGCTTTTAAATATATCCTCTAACTTAGTATTATTTGTTTGTAAATTTTGACTTTTACTATCATTTTTACTTAAATCTTCAGTATTTTTTTGTGGTGTTTTTGGCTCTTCTTTGGGATTTTCTTTGATATCTTTACTTTGTGGTATTTTTTCTTCTTTTGTGTTTTGAATTTCTTTATCTTTTGCTATGCTTTCTTGTTTTTGTTGAGTTTCTTTTTTATCCTCTGTGCTTTTTTGTGGAGTTTTTATTTCTTCTTTTAACTCTTCTTTGATGTCTTTAGTGTGTGGAGTTTTGTTTAAATTTTCTTGTGTTGTTTCGGTTTTGTTTTTGTGATTTTTTATATCTTTTAAAAGTATTATAAAATCTTTTATATTTTGGCTAAGCTCTTTTAGTATATGAGTGTTTTGAATTTTTATGTTTTCTGGTTTAGCTAGTTCTTTGTTGATAAGTGCTAAATTTTTATTAAGATTTTTGATAAAATTATCCGCAATATTTTGGAGTTTTTCTTGACTAATAGAACTTGGGTTTTTATTGATATAATTTTTAAAATTTTCTATTTTATCAAATAGCTTAAAAAGTGTTTTGTAGTTTGTATTTTCTAAAGAAATTTTATTATCTTTTTTGTGATTTTGTAAGATGTGAATAAGTTCTTTTAAGGTGCTTGTAGTATCAAGATTTTTAAGATCTAAATTACTTATATCGTGTTTTAAATTTTCACTTGTAGCGCCTTTTATAGTACTTAAAAGATTAAAAAAACTCTGTGGTAAATTTTGTTCTTTTAAAGAATGATTGAGCTTTGCTTCTAAAAATATGCCTGAATTTTTCACTAAAGATGAAAGATTTTTATTGTTGATATCTTTAGCGGGTTTAACTAAATCTTCTAAAATTTTAAGCAGTTTTTCAAATTCAGGATTTTTTGAAAGCTCTGCTTGGAGTTTTTTTACTTCATTGGCAAAATTAGGTGCGAAATTTAAAACTTTATGATTTTTTAATACTGCCAAATCAGGATCTTTATTGGTTTTGATTTGATCTAAAAGTTTATTAAGTAATTCTTGTAGTTTTTGATCAATTTTGCTAACATAATCTTTGGGTAATTTAACTTCAGAATCGCTTTTGGAAAATAAAGGATTTTTTAACGCTTCATTGAGTGAGGTTTTTTTGTCTGATTTTTCACTTTTATTTTCTTTATTTGTTTCATTTTTTGCAAACTGATTTTGATTATTAGAGATATTAGTTATCATCTAGCATTACCATATTACCAGGTTTTCTTTTAAATTTGGTAAGTTTTTTAAATTTTGGTTTATCGATGGCAAATAGTATCAAAATACTTAATAAAACTATATAAAAATACATAAAGCCATAAGCTTGAAAATAATACATCAAAGTTCCCAAAACTGCAGGTGCAAATAAAGCACCAAAAGAATAGGTAAAAAGAACTGCTCTGCCAAGTTCAACTCTTTTGCTAGGATTATCAAGCATATCATTTGCTCTTGCTAAAGAAAGAGCGTATAAACAACACATGCCCATGCCTAGCAAAAATCCAAAAAAGTATTTTAGATAAATATTATATTCTAAAAGTAGTATGCAAAGCATAGCGCTTAAAGCAATAAAAGCACACAATATAATGGCAAATTTTCTGCTAATTTTATCAGAAAGAGTTCCGATATAAAGTTGCGAAATAAAGCCACCTACCATAGTAGAGAAAATAAAAATAGAAGCTTCTTTTGCGCCAAATCCTTGTATAAGTACAAATAAAGAAGCCATGGAAAAAAAGCCATTTAAAAGCATGCCCGCTATAAAACTTGTTACTAAGGCTAAAGGCACTATATCAAAAACCTTAGGAATGGAAATTTTTGTTTTTTGTGGCAAAATAGGCTCTTTAATGCGGATTAAAAATAAAGGAATGGAGGCAAACATAATAAAACTAGCGCTTAAAATAAATACTGTATTACTTGGAAAGTCAAAAGACATAAGTAAAATTCCAAAACCTGATGATGAGTAAAATACAACCTCATAAAAGGCTATCACTCTTGAGCGAATAGTGTTTTTTGCTTTTTCATTAAGCCATGATTCTATTACCATTAAAAGCGCATAATAGCAAAAACCTAGCAAAAATCTTAAAAACATCCAAAAATAAAGATTAGAATTTAAACTATGAAGCATGGTGGCTATACCAAAAATAATAGCAAAAATTCCAAATGATCTTATATGTCCTACTTTAGAAACTATTCTATGGGCACTAATTGTACTTACCATAGCACCAAGAAAATAACAACTTCCTATTACGCCTATATAAAAATTACTAACATTATTATGCTTTAAAATAATAGCTATGGAATTTACTGTTAAAGCACTTCCTATGAAAACAAAAATCATACCAAGAAATAATGCTGTTAGTGATCTAATCGTTCTTTTTGAGCTTAACATTTTCTTATTAAAAAATTATATATTAATACCGCTATGGGTGTGACAAACATTGCACAAAACAAGGCAAAAATACTCATTAAACCTTGAAACTCTAAAAATAAAAATCCTGCTATTAAAAACACATAAGCAAAAATTTTAAATAAAGAAAAAAAAGCTAACGCGTTTTTAAAAATACTTTTAAATTTTGGTTTTAAATCGTCATCTATATAGATAAATTTTATAATTTTTGGCAAAGAATATTGTTTTTTAGCAAAAATTTGTAAAGGTCTTTGCATAAAATCATAATTTTTAGCTGCTTTAAAAATAAAATTTTTATAATTTAAAAAAGATATTAGAATGATTAAATTTTGAGCTAAAAAGCCAAATTCAAAGCTTATAAAGGTTTTAAAGCTTAATTCTTTGTAAAAAAAAACTCCTGCTAAGAAAAGTAAATTTAATCCTAGCAAGAGTTTTAATAAAATTTTAGGCTTTAGGATCATTTTTTAAATCTTTATAGCGATTTTCTTCTTTAAATTCTTCGTAACTTTTTACTTGTGCTTTATAGGCTTTGTAAACATTTAAAATCGCCGCAGCTACTCCTATAAACACTCCTACCCAAAAAAGCCAAACAATGCCGGTTAAGTTTTTTAAAAAATAGCCTATACCAACTCCGATTAAAACAGCTACAACCATGGATATACCAAGGCTTAATCCATCTGCAGCTTCTATACCTTTGCGAATGATTTTTTGTCTTTTATTCATAATGCTTTAAAACTTTCTTGTGCTGCTTGTATAGTTTTATCAATGATTTTTTTATCCATACATTCACATATAAAACCTGTTTCAAATTGAGATGGTGCTAAATATACACCTTTGCTTAGCATCTGCGCATGAAATTTGGCAAATAATTTAGTATCTGATTTTAAAGCGTCTTTATAATTATTAACAGGGTTTTCACAAAAGAAAAATCCAAACATAGAACCAACGCAATTAACTTGCAAAGGAATTTTGCAATCATTTGCAGCTTCTTTAAAGCCTTGAGTAAGTCTTTTGCCTAGTTTTTCTAATTTTTCATATAAGCCTTCATAATTTCTTGCTTTTTTTAAGCTCGCATAACCTGCAGCCATAGCAAGAGGATTGCCACTTAGTGTTCCTGCTTGATATACCCCGCCCAAAGGACTTAATAAATCCATGATTTCAGCTCTTGCAGCAAAAGCAGCTGCAGGAATACCTCCGCCTATAACCTTACCAAAAGTTACTATATCAGCTTTTATATTATTAATCCCAAAAGAGCCAAGATATGAAGCTCTAAAGCCACTCATAACTTCATCAAAAATTAAAAGAATTTGATGCTCATCACATAGTTTTCTTAACTCTTGTAAAAATTCTATTTTAGCAGGTACTAAACCCATATTTCCTGCAATTGGCTCTATGATGATACAAGCTATATTATCATCATTATTGATTAAGTTTTTAACACTATCAATATCATTATAAACGGCTACTAGAGTATTTTTAGCTACATCGGTTAAAACTCCTAGTGAGCTTGGGGTGTTAAAAGTAGCTGCACCGCTTCCAGCGCTTACCAATAAAGAATCAGAATGCCCATGATAACATCCTTCAAATTTGATGATTTTATCTTTTTTACTAAATCCTCTTGCAAGACGAATAGCACTCATAGTAGCTTCAGTGCCACTACTTACAAAACGGATTTTATCCAAATGTGGCCAATCTTTTAAGATAAATTTGGCCAATTTAGTTTCAGCTAAAGTTGGCGCACCAAAGCTCGAGCCATGCTCTAATGCTTTTTTACAAGCTTTTTCAATATCCTCATCACAATGTCCAAAAAGTAAAGGTCCCCAACTTTGCACATAATCTATATAAGTATTTTCTTCTATATCGCTAATATAAGCACCTTTGCCTTGTTTGATAAATAAAGGATTGCTACCTACACTTGCAAAAGCACGCACTGGGGAATCTACCCCACCTGCTATATACTCACAAGCTTCCTCAAAGGCTTTTTTATTGTTTTTCATTTTTTACTCCTTTTATTGCTAGTAATATAATCATAAAGTGATTTTATTTCATCTTCTGTTAGCGAGTAAGTTGGCATAATGCTTTTTGCCTCTTGAGGTTGATTTAGAATTTTTCTAAAACGCGTATAAGGAGTGTTTTTAATACTTGGCACAATAAAAGGAATTTTTTCTCCATTTTTAGCGTAATAACCTAGTATTTGTTGACCTCCATCGCCATGACATTTAGCACAACTTATGCCTCTTGGATTTTTGTAAAGGGACTCTTGGTATTCTTTAGGAGAGATAAAATCTTCAGCCCAAGCACCATAAATTATAAAAAATAAAAATAATACAATTTTCATTCATTGCCTTTAACAAAAAAAGAAGTTTTGTTATGATACAATTTTTTAAGTTAAAGAAAGCTATAAAATTTAAGGAAAGAAATGACACTTTTAGATGGTAAAAAGCTAAGTGATAAGTTAAAAGAAAATTTAAAACAAGAAGTATTAGAACTTAAAGCTCAAAGTATAGAGCCTTGTTTGGCTGTAATTTTAGTAGGCGAGGATCCTGCTAGTGCTACTTATGTGGGTTCTAAAGCAAAAGCTTGCGAGCAATGTGAAATTAAGTCTTTAGTTTATAAACTTGATGTAAATACAACTCAAAATGAGCTTTTGGCTTTGATTAATACTTTAAATCATGATGATAGTATAGATGGAATTTTAGTTCAACTTCCATTGCCATCGCATATTAATAAAGATATAATCTTAGAAAGTATTAACTTTAATAAAGATGTAGACGGCTTTCACCCCTTTAATGTCGGAAATTTAAATCTTAATTTAAAAGGTGGTTTTTTACCATGTACACCTTTAGGCGTTATGAAAATTTTAGAACATTATGATATAAAATTACAAGGAGCTAGTGTAGTTGTAATAGGAGCTTCAAATATAGTAGGCCGTCCTATGGCTACTCTTTTGTTAAATGCTAATGCTAGTGTGAGTATTTGTCACATTTATACAAAAGATTTAAAAGCTTATACAAAAAATGCTGATATTGTTATCGTAGCAGCAGGTTGTCCAAATCTTTTAAAAGAAGATATGGTTAAAGAAGGTGTGGTGGTAATTGATGTTGGGATTAATAGAGTTGATGGAAAAATAGTAGGCGATGTCGATTTTGAAAATGTTAGTAAAAAAGCTAGTTATATCACTCCTGTACCAGGTGGAGTAGGGCCTATGACTATTGCTATGCTTTTAGAAAATACTATAAAATCAGCTAAAAATAGGATAAAAAAATGAAATTTTTGAAGAAAATTTATAAATTTACACAATCTTGGACAGGAACTTTAGTAGTTGTTTTATTGATTATATTTTTCTTTATACAAGCTTTTACTATACCAAGCGGTTCTATGAAAAATACTTTATTAGTAGGAGATTTTTTATTTGTAAAAAAATTTTCTTATGGTATTCCAACCCCGCATATTCCTTGGGTGGAAATTCCTGTTTTACCTGATTTTAATAAAAATGGACATTTAGTAAGTGGTGAAGGTCCTAAAAGAGGGGATATTGTGGTATTTAGATATCCGCATGAGCCAAAAATCCACTATGTAAAAAGATGTGTGGCCAAAGGCGGAGATGAAGTAGTTTTTGCAAATAAAACCTTATATGTGCGTATGGTTGAGGGTGATGAATATATGAAAGATTATTATCCTAATAAAACAAAAATCATAGGCGGAAGACTTTTTGTAAAAGAGCCTTTTGTGGAAAAAGGGATACATTATGATTCTAGAGTGGATATAGACAGTGTATTTTTTCGCTATTTAAATTTGGGGCAATTTGCTATGAAGCCTGCTTCTTTTGATGAATTAGGTGCTAATAATATTTATGGTTTTAATGCTTATTATTATAAAGTACCTGAAAATGAATATTTTATGATGGGCGATAACCGTGATCATTCTAGCGATAGTCGATTTTGGGGAAGTGTAGATTATAAATATATAGTTGGACAACCTTGGTTTATTTATTTTTCATGGGATGAAAATAAAAAAGTTAGATGGGAAAGAGTAGGGCGTTTAGTTGAAACTATAGAAAAAGATGAACGCTTTATTCATCATAATGAAAGCGACATAGAAGCTTTAGAATAATTACCCAAAGAAACAAATAAAAATAGTTTGTGTAGAAAATGTATAGTTTCTACACAAAATTTTTTAAAAATATACAATCTTGATTTTACTCGTAGAATTTTTTAAGCTCCAAGTTGTAACAATTACAAAAATTAAAATTAGTATAAGATAAAAGGATAGAAAATGCTAAGCCAAAGATCTCAAAATTTAGGAGAATCCTTAACTTTAGTAATGACTGATATAGCCAAAACTTTAAAAGCAAATGGTGAGAAAGTTATTAGTTTTTCGGCAGGTGAGCCTGATTTTGATACTCCAGAAATCATTAAAAAAGCAGCAATTGAAGCTATTGAAAAAGGTTGTGGAGCTTATACGCCAGTTGTGGGTATAAAAGAAGTTATAGAGGCTATACAATATAAATTTAAAAATGATAATAATTTAGATTATAAAACAAGTGAAATCATTACCAATGTTGGTGCTAAACATTCTTTGTTTATGGCGATTGAGTGTTTAGTCGAAGAAGGTGATGAGGTTATCATTCCAAGTCCTTATTGGGTGAGTTATCCTGAAATGGTAAAATTTGCAGGCGCAACTCCTGTGTTTATAGAAGGTGAAGCAAAAAATGGATTTAAAATCACCCCAGAACAATTAAAACAAGCTATTACTTCAAAAACTAAGGTTTTGATGTTTAATTCTCCATCAAATCCTACAGGAGCTATATATTCTAAAGAAGAAATAAGTGCTTTAGCTAAGGTTTTAGAAGGAACTAAAATAGTAGTTTTAAGTGATGAAATTTACGAAAAATTAGTTTATGATGGAGAATTTTGTGCCTTTGCACAAGTTAGTGAAGATGCTTTAAATAGAACTGTAAGTATTAATGGTCTTAGCAAATGTGGTGCTATGCCAGGGTGGCGTTTTGGATACATGGCAAGTAAAATGAGCGAGTTTAATAATGCTGTTAAAAAACTACAAGGGCAAAGTACATCAAATATTTGTTCAATCATCCAACACGCAGCTTTACCAGCCTTACTTGGAAAAGCAGATAATGATATTGAAATGATGAGACAAGCCTTTTTAAAGCGTAGAGAATTAGCTTGTGAAATTTTAGCCAAAAGTGATAGGCTAAAATTAGAACAAATTCCACAAGGAGCTTTTTATTTATTTATATCTTGCAAAGAAGTTGATAATGATTCTATGAGATTTTGTAAAAGACTGCTAGAAGAGCAAAAAGTAGCTTTGGTGCCAGGTATTGGTTTTGGCATGGAAGGGTATTTTAGGCTCTCTTATGCAACTAATGAAAAAGATATTATTGAAGGTTGTGAAAAAATCGTTGAATTTGTAAAAAACTACTAATTTCTTAAGCCTGTTAAAAACAGGCTTTCTTTCAAAAAAACTTATAAGCAAGTCTTTGGTATGATTATGCAAAAAATATAGGAAAAATAATGGAATTTGAAGTTCAATATAAAAGTGCAAATGCTAGAGCTTGTCGTATAAAAACTACACATAGTGAAATTTTAACTCCTATTTTTATGCCCGTTGGAACTTTGGCTGCGATTAAAAGTTTAGATGCTGTTGATATGAGTGAGATTTTAAATGCAAAAATTATTTTAGCAAATACTTATCATTTGTATTTAAGGCCTGGTTCTAAAGTGATTAAGCAAATGGGTGGCCTGCACGGTTTTAGTAAATTTGAAGGCTCTTTTTTAACAGATAGTGGAGGTTTTCAAGCTTTTTCTTTAAGTAAAAATTCAAAACCTGATGAAAAAGGTATTCAATTTAAAAGTCATATCGATGGAAGTTTGCACTATTTTACCCCGCAAAGTGTTTTAGATGCACAATATGATTTTAATTCAGATATTATGATGATTTTAGATGATTTAGTGGCCTTACCTGCAAGTAAAGAAAGGATAGAACTTTCTCTAAAACGCACTATAAAATGGGCAAAAGAAGCTATTGATTATCATAAGTTAAAACAAAGTCAAGGTGTGGGAATAGGGCAAAATATCTTTGGTATTATCCAAGGTGGGACTGATTTTGAAGCTAGAAAAATTTGCTCTCAAGCACTTTGTGAGATGGATTTTGATGGGCTTGCTATAGGTGGATTAAGCGTGGGAGAAGAAAATGAGGCTATGTATGATACGGTTGAAGCTATGATGCCTTATGTGGATAACAATCGCCCTAGATATTTAATGGGAGTTGGCACGCCTGAAGATTTAGTAGAAAATGTAGCAAGAGGTGTGGATATGTTTGATTGCGTGATGCCAACAAGAAATGCAAGAAATGGTACTTTATTTACTAGCTTTGGAAAATTTAATATCAAAAAAGCAGAATTTATCACTGATCATGCCCCTATAGACGGCAAATGTTCTTGCTATACATGTAAGAATTTTTCAAGGGCCTATTTAAATCATTTATTTAAAGCCAAAGAATTAACCTTTTTTAGACTTGCAAGTATTCATAATTTACACTATTATTTAAATTTGGTCAAGCAAATGCGTGAAGCTATTATTAAAGATGAATTTGAAAATTTTAGAAAAGAATTTTATAGGCAAAGAATGTGTTAAATGATGTTTTAAAACAAATTATTAGCAATATTAATATATCAAATGCTTATTATGAATTTGATGATTTTGATATTTTCACTCTAGATATAACTAAAAATTCTAAAAGTGTATTTGTTTTTAAAGAAAATCAAATTTTTGAGTATAAAGATGAAAATTTGATTTTATTTTCTAATACGGAATTTATAGCTATATTAAAAGAAATTTTGCAAAATGAAAAAGAAAAAAATAATACCATTAACCTTTCTATAGAAAAAAGAGAGGAGTTGATTTTAGAAAATAAAAAAGTAAAGAATTTCTTGACAAAATATTTTATATTAAAAGTCAAGCTTAGTAAAAGTTATAACATGGTTTCTTCTGTTTTAGAGGCTTGTAAAATTTGTCATAGTAAGCATCATTTTATAAAGAAAAGTTTAAAAACAATTATTTTAAATTTAGCTGTTTTGGAAAAAAATATTAAAGAAAATATATCAAGATTAGAAGGGATTTACACTTATATTAATACCGCAAGAAATGAAAAAATAAATAAAAATATTTACTTTTTAAGTATTATGTCTGCAATTTTTTTACCTTTAAATTTAATCGTTGGATTTTTTGGTATGAATACCAAAAATTTATTTTTATCTGAAAATGAATACGGAACTTACTATATTTTAGCTGTGATTTTAACGATATTTTTTATTTTATTTTTATGGTATCAATTTAAAGATAAAAAAGAATTGGATTTGGATGAATTTTCTGTAAAAAAGAAGTAAGTGGTACGCCCAAGAGGATTCGAACCTCTGACCTTTTGAACCGCAATCAAATGCTCTATCCAGCTGAGCTATGGGCGCAAAAATAAAGAGTAATTTTATCAAAAAATTCTTAAAATTAGCAAAAATAAATATTTTTATAGAATTTTTATATTTTTATGCTAATCTTCTTTTTAATATTTTAGCTTAAGGCAAAGTCATGATACATAAGATTTTAATAGCCAATAGAGGTGAGATTGCAGTAAGGGTGATCCGTGCTTGTAGAGATTTGCATATACAAAGTGTTGCTGTTTATACTGAACCTGATTATGAGTGTTTGCATGTAAAAGTTGCTGATGAAGCATATAGAATAGGAACTGATGCCATAAGAGGGTATTTAGATGGTAAAAGAATAGTTGAGATTGCTAAAGCTTGTGGAGCTGATGCTATACATCCTGGGTATGGTTTTTTAAGTGAAAATTATGAATTTGCAAAAGAATGCGAAGAAGCAGGGATTATCTTTATAGGTCCAAAATCAGATGTTATCCGTAAAATGGGTAATAAAAACATAGCAAGATATTTAATGAAAAAAAATGGAATCCCTGTAGTTCCAGGTACTGAAAAATTAAATCATTGCACATTAGAAGAAATCAAACTTCAAGCTTTAAAAATAGGCTATCCTGTAATTTTAAAAGCTAGTGGTGGTGGTGGCGGTAGAGGTATACGCGTAGTACATAAAGAAGAGGATTTAGAAAAATCTTTTGAAGCATGCAAAAGAGAAGCACTAAGTTTTTTTAAAAATGATGAAGTTTTTATGGAAAAATATGTTATTAATCCAAGGCATATTGAATTTCAAATTTTAGCAGATAATTATGGTAATATCATTCATCTTTGTGAAAGAGATTGCTCAATACAAAGAAGACATCAAAAAATCATTGAAATAGCACCTTGCCCAAGTATTTCAGAAAAACTAAGAAAAACCATAGGAGTTACTGCAGTAGCTGCTGCAAAAGCTGTGGGCTATACGAATGTTGGGACGGTTGAGTTTTTACTTGATGATTATAATAGATTTTATTTTATGGAAATGAATACAAGAATTCAAGTAGAACACCCAATTACTGAAGAAATTACGGGGATTGACCTTATTACAAGACAAATTCGTATAGCAAATGGGGAAATTTTAGATCTTGAGCAAAGCGATATAAAACCAAGAGGTTTCGCGATAGAAGCTAGGATTACAGCAGAAAATGTATGGAAAAATTTCATTCCAAGTCCAGGCAAAATTACAGAGTATTTTCCAGCTTTAGGGCCATCTGTGAGAGTGGATAGTCATTTATATAAAGACTATACTGTACCACCTTATTATGATTCTTTACTTGCAAAATTAATTGTTAAGGGTTCAAGTTATGATAGTGCAGTTAATAGACTTGAGAGAGCTTTGAAAGAATTTGTGATTGATGATATTAGAACAACTGTTCCATTTTTGATTGCAATTACCAAAATAAGAGAATTTAGAAGAGGGTATTTTGATACTTCTTTCATAGAAACACATATGGAAGAGCTTTTGGAAAAGACAGAAGATAGACACCAAGAAAATAAAGAAGAAGTAATTGCTGCTATAGCTGCAGCCTTACAAAAGATAAAAGAAAGTAGGCAATCATGAGTTTTTTAGATGAATTAAAAGATATAAAAAAAGCACTCCAAAAAGAACAAGGTCAAACAAAAAAAGAAAAGGTTAAAGCGAGTAAAAGCGGAGTTAGTATGAAAAATACTGACTTAGATGCTATACAAAAAGACTTAGCTAAGCAAAATGAAGATAAAAAGCAAGAACAAGAATTTGAAGATATGTTTTTAAAAGAAGAGCGTTTAGCTAATGAATTTATGGAATTTGTAAAAAATAGTGATATTAAAAAGATCTAATGAATAATATTATTGGTTTTTGTACTTTAGAAGAAGAATGTCCTTATCTTGAAAATAGATATTGTAGAAATGAGTATAATTATATATCTTTTATTAACAAAGCACAAAATCAAGAATTAGTTTCAAGAGGTTGGCGTCGCTTTGGTTCATATTTTTCAAGACCAATATGTAATGATTGTAATGAATGTCAAAATTTGCGTATTTTGGTAAAAAATTTCCATTTTAGTAAAAGCTATCGTAGGGTTTTAAAAAAAAATATAGCTACTAAAATAATCTTACAAAAACCTTCTTTAAGTGATGAGCATTTACTGCTTTATGAAAAATATCACCATTATCAAAAAGATAAAAGAAATTGGAAAATTTATGATTTAAATTTTAGAAAATATTACAATCTTTATGTAGATAATGCAGGTACTTTTGGATATGAACTTGATTTTTATATAGATAATAAGTTAGTGTGTGTTGATTTGATTGATATTTTAGAAGATGGAATTTCTAGTATATATTGTTTTTATGATCCTGATTTTTCACATCTAAGTCTTGGAAAATACTCGCTTTTAACAGAAATCAAGCTTGCACAATTAAAAAAATTAAAATATATTTATTTAGGATATTTTGTAAAAGGGTGTCAATCTTTATCGTATAAAGCCGATTATAGTCCAAATGAAATTTTAAAACACACTAGTGCTTTAGATGAACAGGCATTTTTGTGGAGTTAGGTTTATAGAGAGGATTTTATGCAAGTAGTGCAAACTTTAGAATCTGTTAGTGTTAATACTGATGATTTTTTAATGTTTAAATATTTTCAAGATCTTATCCGTAAAAATTTTTCTAAAGTTATAGGTAATAAAAATAAAACCCTATCTTTTTTTGTGGAAAATGAAATTCCTCAAAGAAGATATTTTTTAAAACTTGTTAATCACAAGTATAAAAAAAATACTGGAAACCAAATCGATAATCTTGCTTTTGCGCATTATAAGACCTTTAAATTAAATCTTGCTCAAGCAAATACTTTAAAGCCTGTAATCTTTGCTAAAATAGGTTTTGCACAAAAAAATATCTTAATAACTTTAAGTTCTAATGAAAAAATGTTTGCTGTATATTTAGAGCAATATTTTAAAGATCATAAAAGCATGTATGATGAGAAAAATTGTATTTTTTCAGTAGAATACAAAGATGATAATACTTTAAATCTTTTAGAAATTTTAGCAAGCGTAAATGAGCATTTAAAATATTGTGTGGATTTTACAATCAATGAAACTCAGCTTTTAGAATTTAGAAATAAAATGAAAAATAAAGCCAATACTAATTGGAAATTTAATGCTTTGGCTAAACTTTTTGAGAATTATTTCCAAACTTTAGGATGTAATTCTAGTGATGATTTTGCTACTATTAGACAAAATTATCTTAATTTAGTTAAAATTTATCATCCTGATCGCCATCAAGGTAAAAGCAAAATCGAACAAGCTTATTGTCGTGAGGAATTTGAAAAAATTCAGCTTGCTTATGAGAGTTTAAAATCTTTATATAAAAACAATACATAATCTCCAAATAACATCATTTTAAGTTGCAATTTATTAAAATTAATTTTTATAAAATTCTAGGAAGAAATTTTGGTTGCTGATAGAAAATTATTTTTTTTAAGTTGCATTCTAATAACTATAGGGATACTTTTTTCATATTCTTTAAGTGCTTTTACTGTGCTTTATTTAGAATATAATGAATTTCATTTTTTTATCAGACAGCTTTTTTTTGGACTTAGTGGTATAGCTATTATTTATTTTGTTTCAAGATTAAATCCTGATAGTAAAATGGCACATTATTTAATGATAAGTGTTTTGTTAATCTCTTTTTTATTTATACTTATTTTGCCTTTTTTACCTACCTTTCTTGCTACTGCAGCAGGTGGTGCTAAAAGGTGGATCAGGCTTGGCCCTTTATCTATTTCTCCTGTTGAATTTTTTAAGATAGGTTTGATTTATTTCCTTGCTTGGTCTTATACAAGAAGAATTGATGATAGCAAAAAAGCAATCAAACACGAAGTTTTAATTTTAATTCCTTATTTTATTTTAGCTGCTTTTGTTATTGGCTATATTTATATGACACAAAATGATTTAGGTCAAAGTGTTATTTCTTTTTTCTTGGTTTTTGCTTTAGCATTTTTTGCAGGAGCTAGTAAAAGACTTTTTGCTTTTGGCGTGGTTATTGTTGGAATGATTGGGGTTTTGGTGATTTTAAGTAATCAAAGAAGAATTCAGCGTATTTCTGCTTGGTGGGGAAATATCCAAGATGCGTTTTTACCTTTTTTTCCTGATTGGCTAGCAAGTGCTTTAAGAGTAAGCCATAACTCAGAACCTTATCAAATTTCACATAGTTTAAATGCTATAGCTCATGGTGGATTTTTTGGAGAAGGGTTGGGTCTTGGAACTTTCAAATTGGGATTTTTAAGTGAGGTGCATACGGATTTTGTTTTATCAGGGATTACTGAGGAAATAGGATTGTTGGGATTGAGCATTATATGTTTGATTTATTTGATGGTCATACTTAGAATTTTTAGAATTGCTGGGCGCTGTGAAAATAAGGTCCATTTTTTATTTTGTTCAGGTGTAGCTTTACTTTTATTATTTTCATTTTTTATGAATGCTTTTGGAATTATTTCTTTAACTCCATTAAAAGGAGTTGCTGTGCCACTTTTAAGTTATGGTGGCAGTTCTATGTGGTCTATTTGTCTTGGAATAGGTTATGTTTTAATGATTAGTAAGAAGGTAAAAATTTAAACTCATTAATTAAAATATATAAAAATTAACTTAAATAAAAAATATTCTATAACAACTCTTTACAAAAAACTTTTTTCTGCTATAATTATGCTCACATTTATTATAAAGGAGGCGGATATGAAGAAATACAGGCGTTTAAACACATTATAATCATTTATCAATTTTATTTTAATTTTAACAAAGGAAAAAAATGAAAAAAATATTATATGTTGTTTTAGCGTTATTTGGTATATTAGCTTTAGGTGCTTGTTCAAGCGATAAAAATCAAGCTAGTGCTTCTAGTGAAAAAGTTTATAAAGTAGGTATAGCTGCAAATTATCCTCCTTTTGATTTTATTAAAGATGCAAAAATTACCGGCTTTGATGTTGATTTATTGGAAGAAATTGCTAAAAGAGAAAATTTAAAACTTGAATGGGTAAATATGAGTTTTGATGGTTTAATTCCTGCCTTAAAAGCTGGAAAGATTGATATGATAGCTTCTGCTATGAGTTCAACTCCTCAAAGATTAGCAAGTATGGATTTTAGTGATACTTATTTCAATACTAAAAATTTATATTTAAAATTAAAAACAGATTCTAGTATTAGCGATAAACAAAGTTTGGAAGGTAAAAAAATAGGTGTTCAACTTGGAACTATTCAAGAAAGTGCTGCTAAGACTATTCCAAATGCTCAAGTAGTTGCAAGCGAAGAAATGTTAGCAGCAATTTTAGCTTTAAAAGCTGGCAAAGTAGATGCAGTTTTAACGGATAAAGATATTGGTAAAGGTTATTTAAAAACTAATGAAGAGTTAGAAGCATTTTTAGAAGAAAATGATGGAAGTTCAGGGTTTTGTATAGCTTTTGATAAAGGAAAACAAAATGAGCTTGTTCAAAAAATTAATGCAGGTTTAGAAAAAGTTAAAGCTGATGGTACTTACCAAAAAATCGTAGAAAAATACGATTTACAATAATTAACTTAAAGCCTTGATGCTTATATTCAAGGCTTTAAAAAAATATTCTATATCTTCTTTTGTATGCGTATAATGAAAACCCACTCTTAGCCAACCTGGTTTAGATTTTAATTCTTGATTGTCTTTTAGATTGAGTAAATCATGCCCATAAGGTCCTGCACAAGCACAACCTGCTCTTGTTTCTATCTTATAAGTTTTACTTAGTTTATAAGCTAAATCAAAAGGAGAAATTCCTTCTATATTAAAAGCAAAAATAGGTAATCTATTAGTGATATTTTTTGCATATAAGATCATTTTTGGAAAATTTGTACATTGTTTGAAAAAATATTCACAAAGTTCTTTTTCTTTTTTTTCTATATTTTTTAAACCTATTTCATTGCGTATTTTAAAAGCCAAACTTGCTCTAATAAGCTGAATAATTCCAGGTGTGCCACCTTCTTCTAAATTTTCAACTTCGCATAAATATTGTTGAGATGTTCTTGAAACATAGCCCACAGTTCCACCTGCTGCAAAGCTAGGGGTATTGCCACATAGATTTTTTTTGATAGCAAGTAAGCCACAAGATCCTACACCTCCAAGTAGTTTATGAGAGCTAATAAACACTGCATCGTAAAATTTAGGATCTAAATTAGCATAAGGAGCTAAAGTGGAAATATCAAAAGCAACTATACCGTTGTGTTGTTTGACTAAAGTGTAAATTTTTTTATAATCACTTAAAATTCCTGTAACATTAGAAGCTGCATTAAAGCTTGCTATGATTTGTCTGTTTTTGGATTTTTGTAATAATTTTTCTAAAAAATTAAAATCTAATTCTCCATTTTTATCTAAGGGCACTCGAACGCATTCACACAAAGCTTCTCTAAATGAAAGTTCATTAGAATGGTGTTCATAGGGTCCAACTATAACCAAAGGTAAGGTATTTTTGCCTGTATTTTTAAAATATTTTTCTTTAATAAGTGGTGGTATATATAGACCTAAAAGTTCTTGAAATTTTTTTATAGCTGCTGAAGATCCACTCCCACAAGCTATAAGAGCAAAACTATCATCTAATTCAAGGTATTTTTTTAAATTTATTCTTGCGTTTTCATAATGCTGTTGTGTGATAAAAGAATTTAAAGAGCTATCTGAATGTGTATTTGCATAGGTAGTAAGAATTTTTTTAATTTCTTTTTCTATGCTTTTTAGTGCTAAAGCGCTAGCTGTAAAATCAAAATAATATATTCCTTTTTTTAAAATAATATCTTGTTTTAGTTTTTCAATATCCAAAAAAAATCCTCTAATTTTTTGTTAAAATTATAACATACAAAATATTTATTTTAAGGATGTGATTATAAAATTTGGTGATTTTTCAAAACGCTGTGAAACTTTGGAGCTTGAAAGTATTTTTGATTTTTATAGTATTTTTGATGAGTTTGAATTTGATTTGAAATTAAGTTTATATGAAAATATCTTAAATGTTTTTATTTTGAAATCCTTTGATATTTTAGCTTCTTTAAATTTAGATGAGAATGCTTTAAAAGCTTTGAGTGTTTTAAGTAAAAACGATAGAAAACGCTATTCTATTAATAAATCTATTCCGCATTTTCAGGCTCTAGGACTTATTAATAAACTTTTAGAGAAAAATATTTTGATCTTAGAAAAAAGTCAAGAAAAGCCAATTATAAAAAACAAAAGACAGAAAGTTAAAAAAGAATTACGCTCTTATAATATACAAGATAAGGTTGTTTTTAAAAATCAAGGATTAAGATTTTTCTTTTATTTTATATATCCTAAACTTAATTTAATCGCGATGAAAAAATACAATGAATTAATAGAACTTATCCAAGAAAATTTGGAAAAATATCAAAGTTTTACTTTTGAACTTTTATGTAAAGAATTTTTAGCAAAAAAACTTAAAGTGAATCAAGTGTATAGTTTTTGGAATTATTATCATGAAATAGACTTGTATTATCATGAAAACAATTTTTGTGTTTTAGGTGAAGTTAAATTTAAAGAAAGAAAAATATGTAAAAATGTTTTAAATATTTTAAAAAGTAAAGCAAAACAGTTGCAAATTCAACCTAATTTATATGTGCTTTTTTCAAAGAGTGGCTTTAGTAAAGAGCTTATTTTAAATAAGGAGCGTAATTTGCTTTTATATACTTTAGAAGATTTTCAATTTTTAATTAAGGATTAAGTGTGGATGAGAATATTTTAAAAAGTTTAGATTCTAGTGAAAAAGAAAACTTACAACAAGGATTAAAAGCCTTAATAGAGCAAACCTATGTTATAGAAAATGAATATAAGCAACTTAATGAAAACTACACTGCATTAAGACAAATGGTAAGTGAGATTATAGAGGTTTTGCCTATGGCTTTGTGGATTTTAGACGCAAATAAAAATATTATTTTGCAAAACAACCTAGCTACACAAAAGCCAAAGCTTTTAGAATGCATTGATCTTGATAAAACACATTATGAACTTGAGTTTGATCATAAATTTTATCTAATCAAAATCACCTCTCATACTGATAAACTTATAGTAAATGCAACAGATATTAGTGATGAAAAAAGAAATGAAAGGTTAGCTAGCATGGGAACAGTTGCAGCACACCTAGCACATGAAATACGCAATCCTATAGGTTCTATTTCTTTATTAAGCTCTACTTTGTTTGAAAGAAGTGAGTTAAAAAATAAGCATATAGTTTTAGAAATCCAAAAAGCAATTTCAAGAGTAGAGCGTATTGTAAATTCTACTTTACTTTTTACAAAAGGAGTACATGTTAATTTAAATGAGTTTAATTTACAGGAGTTACAAGATGAGTGTGAGCAAGCTATTGGAGCTTATAATTATCTAGCTAATATCGATTTTAAATTTGAATTTTTAGATTTAAAAATCAATGCAGATAAATCTTTACTTGCTTTAGTTTTGCAAAATTTACTTTATAATGCCATAGATGCTATTGAAGAAAGCGAAAATGATGATGGTTATATAAAGGTTAAGTGCGAACAAAAAGAAGATAGGGTTTTTATTAAAGTTTATGATAATGGTGTAAGTATCAAAGATAAAAAAATGGTTTTTGAGGCTTTTAAAACAACTAAATTAAAAGGTAATGGTTTAGGTCTTTCTTTATCAAAACAAATTATTGATGCGCATAATGGAGTTTTAGGTTTTGATGAAAATCCAAAATGTTTTTTTATAGAGCTTAAAATTTAAGCTCTATAAAATAAATTTTTTCTTAAAATAATAAAAATATTTGTCCTCATAGCTCAGCTGGATAGAGCGCAGAATTCCTAATTCTGAGGTCGCAAGTTCAAACCTTGCTGGGGACACCATTATTATTTAAATGCATTTCTTACATTTCTTTAAACCTCTATTTTTAGGTATTTGTAGTATTTTATTTATTTCTTTTATTTCATTTATTTGATATAATTTCAATACCCATTTTATACCCAGCGTTATTTTTTATAGGTATTGGGTATATTTTTGGTATTTTTTGGGTATAAAGGGGCGAAAAATGGCACTCTCTCAAAGTGATATAGAAGCATTAAAAATAAAGGAAAAACAATACTTAGTTCCGCTCGGTGAGCCAAAAGAGCTTTATTTAAAAATTCATCCTACAGGTAGAAAAGTTTTTCAACTTAGAGAACAAAAATTAAAAAAATATATAACCATAGGAGAGTTTAGAAAAGGATTGTTAAGTCTTGCAGAAGCTAGAAAAGAAGCGATTAAGATTTTGCAACAATTAAGAAGCGGGGATTTTATCGATAATAAGAATAAAAAATTTACATTAAATATGGCAAATGATCATTATATGGAAACTATAGGAAAAAAACTTTCATATTTTACTATCAAAAAGGAGCAGGGGACTTTTGTAAAATACATACAGCCTATGCTAGGAGAAAAGCCTATTAATTTGCTAGAAAAGAAAGACTTTCTTCCTATTTATGATCATATGAATTCAAAAAATATTTATTCAACTTTAAATAAAAGTATTGCTTTTATTTGCAGAATTTTAGAACTTGCAAGACAAAGAGGAGAATTAAAAACTAATATTATTGCAGATTTGAAAGATTTACAAAAGTACTATAGATTAATCAATGATGATTGCAATGTGAAGCATTTTAAAGCTTTGGTAGAAGAAAAAGAGGTTAAGTTTATGCTCGAATGTATGAAAGAGTATAGGCAAAGAGCTAGGGTTAATGTGAATATTATAAATGCAATTTATTTTACGCTTTTGACAGCACAAAGAAGTAAAAATATACGATTTGCTAAATGGAGTGAGATAGATTTTGATAATAATCTTTGGGTTATACAAGCTGAAGATATGAAGGTAAAAAGCAATGGTGAAAATATTATCCCATTGAATGAATATGCTTTAAAAATATTACAAATGCAAAAGATGTTTAATATAAACAAAGAATATGTGTTTTTTAATTTTGATAAATGCATTAGCGATAACTTTGCAAGCAAGTTTTTCAAAATGTATGATTTGAAACATACAATACATGGATTTAGAAGTACTTTTAGGAGTATATGTACAGAAAAAAGCAACGAGCTTATAAAACTTGGCATAGGCAAAGATATCGCTGAGATGATATTGCACCATGTAAATGGAAGTGAAGTTGAAAGAGCTTATAATAGAAGTAAGGCCATTGATTTAAGGAAACAGCTTATGAGTTGGTATGGCGAATACTTAAATTCCTTGTGTCCATTTGATTTTAAATGATAACTTTTTTAGATTTAAACCAATGATCTAGTTCTGTTTTTTTGTACCTGATTGTTTTAACATCAATCTTGTAGTGTGGCATGCCATTGCTTCTTGCTCTAAATTGTTGTAAAGGGTTTAATCCATACATTTGCTCTACTTGCTTTGGTGTTAAAAATTCTATATTTGACATGGGGTTTCCTTTAAATATTGTATTTTATATTGATGATTTTAAACAAAATGTCTTTGTATGCATTCCATACTTGCGTATAATCTTCACGACCATCGTTTAACTCTTCATTTTTTACATTTTTCCACCATGATATGCTTTCTTGTTTGCAACCTATGGCTATATCTTGAGAATTAAAGGATATGGAAAATTTTTCTACTTGTAATGAGCATATGTTTTCCATATCTCCTATGGTATTTGAAATTAAAGTATTTTTAAAAAATGGATTTGTAATTCTTGTTTTTAAGAAATTGTTTTCTCTTAAATCAGCCCCGCTAAAATCACAATCTATAAATCTAGCAGAATTTGAAAAAATGTTTTGTAGCGAGCAATTTTTAAAATTAGTTTCATTTGCAATTACATCTTGCATATAAGCGTTTTTTAAAACAGCATTTGTAAAAACAGCATTTGATATAATGCTTGATTGAAAATCGCAACATTGTAAAATGGCATTAGTGAAATCAGCCCCGATTAGATCTAAACTATTAAAACCTATGCCTGCTAAATTTTGCTCTTTAAAATTAGCATTTTTTAAAGATATTTTTTGCTTTCTACAAAAATCAAGTAGTTCGCTCAAACTAAATTCAGTTTTTTCTATAATAATATTTCCATTTTTGTCATAAATTGTAGCCATTTTATTTCCTCTTGTTTTGGAATTAATATTGTTTTTTTGTGGGTTTAGATGTGGTTTTCGTGGATATTGCCGATAACTTCAAAATCATAAAAATGCTTTTCAAAATAACTAAGTTCACCACCTTGTTCTGCATTCTCATCTTTAGATGTTATTACAAAACCATTTCTTCCAAACCTTACAACACCTATACATTTTTGTGCAAAATGACAAAGTGTTATAATATCATTCTCATAAATCTTTTTACCATTTTTATCATATAAGCCTGTCCAAAGTTCGATTTCACAATCACAACTCCAATTATCAAAAACCAAATCACCATAATGTGTTTCTCTTCGTATAAATCCAGCTAAAGAGTCTTCTCTATCAATACTATCAGAGTATTTAGATATTGTTCTGTTTTTAATAATATATGCTTTTAAATTATTATCCCAAATCCTAAAATCAAAATCTTTTAATTTCATTTTTCAATCCTTTGCTTGTATAGTTTTAGATATTTTTCTATATTTTCTTTATCAAATAATTGATAAAGAAAGTCAAAATAGTTTAAATCAATTAAGTAATCAAATAAAATTTTAATATCTTCTGTCATTTTAATATCATAATGTGGGTGTGATGATATTGCATTAATAGTCTGCCAACCACATCTATATAAACTCATAATTTTTAACTTTTTATCTAAGTTATCGCCGTTGTATTTTAATAACTCTAATTCCATAAAATCATTAAATACTTCACTAGCAAATATAGGTATGTGATTATATTTTTCATAATCACTTTTTCTAAGTTTATATAGTTCTATTTTGCAATCAAGATAAAATCTAAATTTTTCAACTTTATTACTAAAATCATAATTTGACTTATCTATTACAGTTTCCAAATAAGAACTAAAATCATAAATATATTCTGATGTATGTAAATCAATATTTTCTTTTTTCAATTGTTAATCCTTTAAGCTGTATTGTTTTTTAAAGTTAACTTTTTTATTAGTTCTTTATTGGTTTTGCAAACTTAAGTTTAAAAACTCTCCAGTAAATATAAAAATTCTTCTCCTTACAATGTTTTCTAAAAATTCATATGAGACACAATTAGGTATATTTACATACATTTTCATAGGTAAGAAATATCTAGACATATCAAATATAATAGCATTCTTAGCTTTATTTTCTAAAGCTTTTGTGCTATCAGACATATCTTTATTAAGTGTTATAGAGAATATAACTTCACTATTATTCATATAAACATTATAACTGCTAGAAATATTATTAAATATACCCCTCATTAAATCTATAATCACATCTTTATTTGTATTAATATATGATTTAATTTCCTTAATGGCTAAATTTTTCTTTAAAATCTTTCTTGTGGAACTTACTTTACCATCTACATAATAAATACTATGCTCTCCATCTTTTATTAAATCTCGTATCTTCATTTACAAACCTTTTTTAATTATTTAAACCCTAATCATGCCATTTACATCAATACTTTGATTAGTGTTAAAATTTTCTAATTCTTTCCCATACAAAGCATAAGCTACTGCATAACTAATTTTAATTTGTATCATTTTTTTTAACCTTTTCTATAATTTATGAAATTGTGTAAAATTGATATTTTCTGTATTGAATTTTTCTTTTATATGATTAACTACATATCTATGCGTAATATTTGGGTCAGATGTTTCCCAAAAATATCTTTTGTCTGTAGATATACAGCTTCCTTTAATTCTTTCTCCATCGTTTATCGTTGCCTCGTAAGCGCAAAAATAATGAGTTTGAATTTTTAAAAAGTTAAGTATTTTTTTCTGTATTCATATTAATCCTTAGTAACCAAATAAACAACCCAAGCTATTAAGGCTATTATTGATAATAAAAATATTGTTGAATGTATATAAAGCAAAGTAATCATATTAGTCCTTGTTCTATTTTTTAAATTTAAAAATCCTTTTACATTTTTTAAGATTATCTTTTGAGAAAATTTCAAGAATAAATAATCCTATGATAATTGCACAAATCCCAAGAAATGCAAAAGTTAAAGCTAATATTGAGATAATAATATTAAAAGCTTTTGAAAGAGCATTTAAAACAAATCTTATTGTTTTTGTAATCATAGCTTGCAATCCTCATAATCAGCTTTGTACCATTTGATAAAATTTAATTTCATATCACCACCTAATGCGCTTTTGTATTTAAAAGTCCACATTATGTTATTTTCTTTGTGTAATTTAGGTTTAGTTTTTCCATTTAAACTTGGTTCATTTGATTCGCGATAAAACGCTAATTTGTATGCCTCATCTAAGGTATAAGCACCAGGCATTTGATAAAACTTATTTTCATATTCACAGTAATTGCCTATATTTTTACTTTCTATTTCTTTAATTGTTTCAATCATGCATTTATAGAAATCAAAGCCTAAATTTTTAATTAAAAATCTGCAATAAGATATAATTAAAGGTATATATGATTCTGCATAGAATTTTTTAATTTCTCTGTAACAAACTTCACTAATAGCATCAGTAAGTTTATATATTTCTATGCTCTCATTACTGCTTCTAAATTCGTAGTAATAATTATAGTCAAAATCAAAAGCATTAAAGCAAAATATTACAATATCACACAAAGCGTCAATTTTTTCTAAGTCATTATTAGCTCTAAAATACTCGCTAATTTTTTCAAAAGCATTACCTAAAAATGCTTCTTGTTGATTTTCATAGGTTAAATGCCTTATTTCTCTATATTTAGCTAATCTTTCTTTGATTTCATTAAATTGTTTTCTTGTCATTTTTCGCCTTTCAATAATTCTTTTGCTTTTATCAAGAGTTTTTTTAAGTCATCTAGATTAGATCTTAAATCATCCTCATCGCACTCTTCCATGTAGTCAATTAAATCTAAGCATTCTTTGTTAATTAAAGCCAAAGCTCTTGCGTGTTCTATGGCTGTGTTAATTTTTTCTTTTAACATTTTTACTTACTTTAAAATGGAAGCTCACCATCATCTTCTAAAGTGGCATCTAAAGTATTAGTTTGTTGAGGTTTTTGATTAAAATTTTGTGCATATGGATCAAATGAAATGCTTTGAACTTGAAACTCATTTTGCTCTTGTGGTAATTTTTTATGTTTGGCTTTAAAGTTTTTATATACAACTGGCTCTTTTTGGTTTTTAAATTCATCAAGACTTTGCAGTTTTGAGTTAAAAATTCTACTAAGTACTATTTTATTTTCAACTTGATTGTTTTTATTTAAAAACTCTTCTGTGTCAAAACCCAAAAGCAAAGTTTTATTTGTTAGCTCATCAAGACTTGTAGCTTCTGTTTCTTTTCCGTAGATATTTGCTTTTGTTTTTTTGCTAAGATCAAGTTCTTCTATACCTAAAAATAGCATTATTGCGTTAAGTTGTCTAAAGCCTAAGTAGCTTTCCTTTTCGCCTTTTGAAGTTGTGTATGTAAAATCTCCATTCTTTGCAATAAATAAATTAAAATCAGCTAATTTATTGTGTTTTTGGCATACAAATTCACATTTTACAAAAGTATTTGTATGGCCTGTGTTGCCGATAGTATCATATAAGAATATTTTTCTAAAATAGCCACCATATAAACCACCTTCGTTTAAATATTCAAGTAGTGGCTGATAATTTGCCACTTCATAATTTGCTTTAAATGTTGGTATCATTTTTTAGTCCTTGTTTAAGTTCGAATATTTTATTTTTATCATCTAACAATTCTTTTATTTTCTCTCTTGTAAAGATATTGTTGTTTTTGATAAATGCATTTTGTTCTTCTTTATTTAAACCCATATCCTCTAATGTTTTTCTTAGTTCAAGCCCAAGTTTTTTTAGCTCATTTGCTTCATCTTTTATTAGCGTTGCTTTAGTATTGTTATAGTCTTTGATAGTATCTAATTCACTCTCATCTAACATTCCAAGACCGCAAATACTTAAAGTAACGCGCCTTTTAGCTTTAGTTATGGCTTTCATTAAAGCATTTGCTAGGTTATCTCCGCCCAAATTTTTAATATTTAAAGCTCCTGTGTCGCAATCTGTTCTACCATCTGGAGTGCTAGCATAAACCGTAACCATATAAATATCTCCAATTTGATTAGCTTCTGTTTTAGTGATAGATACTTTATGGATTTGTCTTAACTGATCTGTTGCTGTTTTTGTTGCATAAAGAGTTAATTTGCCATTAAGTTCAATGTACTCAAAAGGCTTAGTTAGCATATTGATGCCTAAACTATCGCAAATACTTTTTACATAAGAAGTTCTTTCTTCATCACTTAATTTTGATAAATCTCCTTTAACTAGTGCTAATTCATATGGATTAAAGTTAAAATTATTTTTTTGTGTTTTTTCAGCTACTACTAATTCACTCATTTTATGCTCCTTTTTTGATTTTTAAACACATTGAAGTGCTTTGTCTTATATATTCTTTTGGGATTTCTAATTTAGTAAAATCTAAAAAGCCTTTATAATCAATCGTTGTTCTATTTTGCGGATAAACACTAATATCCAAGCATTTAACTTTCTCGCCATTTGCTAACTCTATAAATTCTTTTTTAAGAGCTTCTAGTTTTTCTTTTATAGGCTTCATTGTGCTTTCAAGTCTAATTATTTCTAAGGCCAATTCTTTTGCATGAGTATCATCAAGTTCTTTGTAGTCGCTTTTTTGATTAACGAGATAATCTTTTATAAACTCATCTATTTTTCTAAGCATAAAATCTTGATATTCCTTATCGCTTTTAACCACACAATAAGTCAAATCATCATTCTCATTTAAGACTGCAAAAACACATTTTTCAAAACCACCTACAAAAAGTTGAAATTGGACTTGAGCGTAGTATTTTGGGCTAGGTTTTTTAAATTTTAACACTTGCTCGTATTCTTCGTTGTTAGTTGAGTATTTAAACTCGTATATTGTTTTTTCATCATCTATACCATCTAAAGAAGCCATAAAAAGCTCATTTTCTAAGCTTTGAATAACAATAGGAGTTATATCTTTTCCTATCATAAATTCCATTTTTGCTCTGATTAATTCCTCATACTCTCTACCTTTTTGCATGGCTTTATTGGTATATGGTTCAAAAAGTCCTTGTATAAGTTCTTTTGCCTTTTCTTTGCTTAAAAAAGCACCTTTTTCACCAATGCAAGAAGCGACTATACTAGCTGTGATTTTTCCTTTTCTAAACTCAAGCCATTCTTTAGAGCCTTGTTCTAATTTTATGATTTTATATTTCATTTGTTTTCTCCTTTAGTGTTTTTATTTTTTTAATTGCTAATTCTTCAGCGTTATCCATAGCTATAAGTCCTAACTCATCAAGTATTTTTATTTTAAAAGAGTGAAGTTCTCTAAGCTCTTTTTCTTTTTCTTCTAAAGCTAATAAGCTTTGATTGATTGCCTTGTTTTTAAGTCTGATATGATACTGGGCTTTGAAAAGCTTTATTTTTAAATCATCATCTTTTTTGAAAAACAACAACATCAAAGCTCCTTTGTTAATAAGCTTAATAGTTTAATGTTTTCAACTTCTATAGCCATTCTTAAGTTATTTTCACTTTTAAATAAGTCTTTAGCTTCTTTTAGTTTTTCTTCTAATAAAACTATTTTCTTTTTATATTCGCTGACTTCATTTGCATAATCATCAAAACGAACGTATGCCTTTTTGTTTATTACTTCTGCTCTCATTGATATTCCTTTCAAAATCTTTATACTCAAATGAGCGCAAAGCAAAAAGGAAAAAATATGTCTTATTGTTTATAATTAAGGAGTAATCGCAATGAAAAAAACTTAATGAATGTGATGTAAAATCAAAACAAAAATCTTTGCGCTCATTTGAGTATAAAAAGGGGTTTAAGAAAGCCGAAAGCCACGCTCTCTTTCGGTTATTGTGTTATAATTGTATTAAGCTTAGACTAAGCGTGGATATATATAATATGCTCTAAGGATTTTAGATGAGATAATTAACGAGCTTAATTATCTCTTTTATTAATTCTAAAATAAGAATTATAAAATCAATTATCTTGCTCACTAATAACCCCCTTTCTAAAAAACCGAAAGAGTAGCCATACTTAATACAATTGTTATTGTACAAAATTATTTCTTAACCCTTAAGTTTTCTGTCATTTTTAAAGTGCAAGAAAACATAAAATAGCACTATAAACATTTATACTAAGCCAAGTTTTTGGATAACTTGCTAACCCTTCTGCTATAAGAACTATCAACGCGATAGTAAAGCTTAATTTCCAAGCAGTCAAAAGCTTAATCAAGTCTTTTTAGTAAAAGACTTTGTTAAGCTTTAATAGCATTTAAAGTTTTTTGCGTTTCCTTTACTTTGGATATTAAATCCCAAATCTCAAACTCAACATTTTCTTTGTAAGTTTCTAAAGAAGTTGAAAACTCCCAATCTTCCATTTTGCACTCAAGATCTGTTATAAAATCTTCTATCAAATCTTTAAGATAAAAAAGATTTTTGCTACTCATACTCTCATCATGCATAAGCTCTTTAGCTAGAGTATCAGCTTCTCTTTCTCTTTTTTCTAAATCAAGGTGGCAACTATCTAACATTTTAAATCCTTTTTTTGTTTCTTAGGTTTCATTTGTTTCGATGAAGAAAGAATACAAAAAGTATGCTTAAATAATTATTAAAAAGAATACAAAATGTATTTTATTTTTTATGATATAATTTTGAGTATAAAAATAAAAGGAAGAAAGACGAAAAAGATAGTTTTGTATAGTTTACTTGTTTTAAATACAGGAGCATTTGCATACACAAGTGAAATTGTTGATGGGTATATAAGAGATAACGGAGAAGTGGTGCAGCCATATATAAGATATAGAAATGATAACGAAGGTTTTTACAATCCAAGCCCAATAGACCCGCCAAGTTATATTTATGATGATAGTTCATATGGTGAATATGAATATGACTTTTACGGTGAATATGAATAAAAATAATTTTAAAAATGTATTTATGATATAATTTTTTAAGAATGAAATATATTATGGAAAAAACATATGCATTTTTTTATATTTTTTATTGGTATTATAATTATGTACTTTATTATTATGTTTATAATAGAAAATAATAAAGAAAAAAAGAAAAAAATAGAAGATATAAATAAAGAAATATCTTTAATCAAAGCTAATTTGAATGAACTAAATGAAAGTTTTAAAATTCACTTTATAGAGAATATATATAAAATTCGTAAAGATTTTGATGAAACAAGAGAAAAAACAGAAAAAGATATTCTTTTGCTTGAAGAGTGTTGTAGCTTGTTACTTCAAGAGCGTGAAGAAAAAGATAGAAGTGAAGACAATGATGCTTTAAAGCAACTAATTGAAACAATATCAGATGATGAACATAGCATAGATGAAAGTTATAAAATAGCTGAAGATAAAAGAGAAGATATCATAGATGTAATGTATAAAGAAAATGACAAATTAAAAGAAAAATTAGCAGAATATGAGAAAAGGTTTGGAAAGATAGAATAATATTCGTGGATAATCATTAAACAAGCAAAAAAATACTATGGCTTAGCTTGTGATGGCGGTTATCAACTTGGCTGTGATGGATATAAAAGGTTGATGGGGTATTGATTAAAAAAATATACGTTTTCGTTACCTGATGTTTTACTTTTAATGATTATTTTTTCCAATATTAAACTATTGCTAATTTTAAAATCTATTATTTCCATATCATGAATGTCGATATGGTTTTTTTTGTAAACAAGTTTTATTTGTTTTTTGATTTGAATTACGCAATGATATACATTAATAGGATTCCCATCAATCGCATATCCAAAATTTGGCATAAGAATCTCACCTGTTTTTAGGCAAGGCATAATATTAATATTAACATCTCTGAGATCTTTAATATTTTTATCAGTATATAAAATATCAGTTTCCAGTGGAGATTTTATATAATCTATAACATCAGGCCAATTTTTCTGTATAATATTAAATAGCTCTTGATTGCACCATTGTTTATGAGGCAATATATCTATAAAATATATTAAATTATCATTATAATATGGTAAAAAACAATACAATAATTCCCTAGTTCTATTATATTCTTGTTTATTTTTAAGATATTCTCCTAGATGAAAGTGATGAATTCCGAAAGAAGATAACATTTTATCATTATTATCAAATCTTTTACTGAGCAAAGGATTAACATCTTCTCCTTTCTTTAATTTGTATTCTATTTTATTGACTGCCTTCCGTATTTTTTTATCTAGAATTCTTTCCTTGATCTCTTTTGATATAAATACCTTTCTTGGTTTAGCTGGTATAGAAAAATATATTTCTTTAAGATACTCTATAAAATAGTCTTTTGACTTATATTTTAATAATTCTTTCTTTAATTTTTTTTCAGCACATTTATTTAGCTGTGCAATAATTTCTTCGTAAGAAAAATTATTATCCATCACAATTAAACTTATATTTTTTTATACTTAAATTATCGACTTCATAATTTGGGACTTTATAGCATTCTTTAAAATTATTACCTTTTATAATCTTGATATAAGAGTTTGGAATAGCAATTTGATTTTTTATTCTTTGAGGGTTGCTATCATAATTAACCAAATTTAAAACTTCAATTTCTCCAAGCTTTAAAGCTATTTGCCTTTCTCTTTTTTCAATCTTATTCCATACTTTTTGATTAATTTGTGGATTTTGCGGAGTAATATTACTCATTAAGAATGTACTTCTTTGAGCTTGAGTAGTTTTTCTCATAGAGGCATTAGAAAGGGTATGTCCTCTATCATAACCACTATTCTTATAATCACTCCAAGTGGTACGATATTTTTTAGGTATATTTGTATCATCTTCAAAGCGCGGGCGTTTTTTGATTTGTTCGCCTTTTAGATTATCTGCTTCTAATTTATAAGCTACTGCTTTAGTACCTTTGTAGTTATAATCATAGCAATTAATATAATAAAATTTATCTAAAACTTGAGAGCAGTTTTGTTTAGTAAAATACTTTGCAAAATCTTTACTTGGCTTGTATTGTGTGTAATCAGCTAAGGCTAGAGTTGTTAATAGTGGTAAAATTATAAGTTTTTTCATTTGTTGTTATTTTTCATTTATAATTTTAACTTCAAATTCCTCAAAGCTAACAGGTTGTAGGTGATAAGGCGGGAAGCCAGATAGCATTGTTATTTGGGCTATCATTGGTCTTAAATATGAAAACATTATTGCAACGGCATTGTTTAGAAGAATTTTATTTTGTTCATCTTTAGTTTCAAAAGCAATTAATGATAGTATTGTTGTTGATATATGATAAATATTTTTATCTTTACTATTTGCTTTAATATTTAAATCTAGTTGAACTAAAAAATTATCATTTACTGTATCATCTTTTTTTTGTGCAGCAGCACCTATGGTATTTACACACTTAATTTCATCAATATCATCTTTTTTAATTTCTGGGTTTTGCTCGAAATTAAATTTTTTTATCTCTATTGATGAAATTTGGAATATACCTTGTTTTATTTTGCTCATTGTAGTTCCTTGTATTTAAGCTGCTTGATAAAAGCAGTTGTTGTATTTTATGTTTTCATTTAGCGTTTTATTAATATCAGAATATTGTCTTTTGATTGAATTATTTTTTTGACTAATATATTCTTTAACTCTATCTATTGTTTCAGAATGCTTGTTAACTCTATCTATTATTTCAAAACACTGTTTAAGGATAGAATCAAATTTGTGTTCTTTAAGCAACAATTTTAATTGCTTTGCAAATTTTTTGGCCATTTGTTCTCGATATTTTAAATCCCAAGCATGTTTCTTAAAAGGATATTTAAAATACGCTCCATCTAAAAAATTACGAAAAATATGCCCTAAAAAATAAAATATATCGTTCTCATTACAATAATTTATTATTAAGTTATTGTTTTCATTGAAAGTAACAAATTTTTTACCACTGGTTTTATTTAATGTTATTTTAAAAAAATTACAAATACTGCGTATATCTATTTTTATTTTTTCTTTTTTAATAATATCAAATACTTCATTAGCATCTAAAGTATTTGTATTGCATTGGGGTATCTTTTCCCAAAGTTTTTCTAATAATACAACATTATGCCAATATTGATTGTTTTCTTTTAGTAGTATTTTTTTAAAAATACTAAATCTTCTTTTAGAATTCAATTTTCTTTTTGCCATTCTGTTAAGTTTCCATATGTTTTTTTTGAAAATATTTGAGTTTTTTCTATTTCATCTTTTTCCATGATTAGCTCATCTACTCCTTGATATATTGTAACATATTTTTCTAATTTTTGTAGTGCTATTTTAATTTGACTCTTGGTTATACTTGTTTGCGATATATCTACTACATAAAAAGAAAATCCTTCTTTAATACAAAATTTTGTTAAATAGTTTACTTTGTTTACTTTATCTATTTTTTGCGCTCTGATTGTTTCTTTTTTTGTCATATTAATAGAATAAAGAAGCCAGTTTAGCTCATTAAACTTATCTTCACAAAATACTTCTTTTAAGTTGCTTTGTTTTTTAATAAATTTATTGTTTTCTTCTATGATGTTTTTTGTATTCATCTTACAAACTCTATAAAATTTTTAAAGGTTTCAACTGTCATTTTTGATACAACTACCCCTATGATTTCACACTGTGCAAAATCGCTAATTTTAACTTCTTTATAGTCTTTGTTTTCAGATACTAAATAAATAAAATCGCAAAAAGCTTCTTTTTTAATTTTTTTACAATATAGATCTTCGCCTTGTCTAAAAATAACTATATCAGCACTCGATATAGTACCAAGAGTATTTTTGCTTCTATCAATAACAACAAAATCTCCATGTGTTAAAAGTGGCTCCATGCTATCGCCATTTATTTTTATAATATCGTAGCTTTTTTTTATAGGAATGTCTAAAATCTCTTTTAGAAAACTTCCATCAACACAAATACTAGTATAATTTATATCTTGTGCTAAAACTCCATATCCAGCTGAAGCAGAAACATCAGGATAGTATTTAAATTCGATTTGATTGTAGTTTTTATTTGTTGAGGTAAAGGATAACAACTCTTCAATTGGAACATTTAAAATCTCTGCTATTATAGGTAACTTATTAATACTCGGGCTTCTTGTGCCTTGCAGATTATTATTAAACCATGATTTTACCGTAGATAGTGAAGGGTTGTATCCTTTTTTAGAACATGCTTGTATAAAGTCTTGATAGTTGGAAAATTTGGAGTATAGTAAGTCCTGTAATTTTTTAGTATCTACATTTTTCATATCTTTACCTAATCTATAAAATTAAAACAAAAATATCGACAATAAGTATTATTTTTTATACAAATTGTATCATATTTTGTAAATACAAAAAGCATACTTAACCTTAATATTTAAAATAATTTTAAGATTACATAATGTATTCTTACGATATGAAAAAAATCGATTATTACAAAATAACAAAAATTTTAAAAAAGCATTATTCTGAAAGCATGACTCGAGATATAAAAATAAATAAGAGAAGAGTATCTTTTAAAAAACAAATAGAGTTTAAAAGGTTATATGGAATTCCACATGAGTTTTGGGTAGATGTGCGTTCTAATCTTACAAATATACCAAAAAGAGGAAGAAAACCAAAAAAGGAGTGTGAGTGAAAGAGCAAAACAAAAGAATTGAAGATATTTCTATGGATTTAAAAGAAATACTTTTAATCATGAGAAAGCATAACTTAGGTGACCAAGCTAAGATTTTAAAAATGCTGAATGCTTTTTATGAAAATAGCATTTAAGTTAAACCGATTGTGGTTGCTGGTGGCATTTAATTGTCACATTAGAATTTTAACAAAATTAAGGATGTTTTATGAGTGTGATTAACTACTTGCTTTCGGGTCTTAGTATAGGATTTTAATCGGAGTTTTTATTTATTTTTTGTCTCATTTTTTACATCAAAAGTTCAAAGATAAATATAAATCAGCCAAGAGGAAATAAATTAAGGAAAAATGATGAGTATACCGCATTTTAAAGCTAGTTTAGAAGTGGCTTTAGGAGATAAAAAGCCACTTAGAGCTAGAAGAGGTTTTACAAAAGTAGCTAATACGATTTTTTATGGTGGCTTAAGTATGGATGCTTTGGCTCTTTACTTACAGCTTAAGAGAATGAGTGAAAAAACTTTAGTAAGTGAAATTTACTTAAGAGAACTTATTTTAATCAAAAAAGATACAAGAATAAGCTTGCAAAGATTAAGACTTGCTAAAGATGAATTAATCAATTTTAATCTACTTCAAATTAAAAAAACAAATCATCATAGATTTAATTATGAGTGGATTTTAAAAGATGAAAACAATGAAATAATTAAGCATTTTAACAAAACTGAATATAAGCTTAAAAGTGCTGATAAAAAACCAAGCAAAATATTTAAAAATAATACTTCTTCCGTAGTCGGAAATTTGAATACGGAAAAAGAAAAAAATGAAAATTCCCTATATATAGAAACACGCACGCACGCGTATAAAGAAAATAATATAAATATAAATATAAATAATAATAAATTTATAAATTTAGAAAATTTAGAAAATAAAGAGAATACAAATAAAAATAATAACGCTACGCGAACTTTTTTTGTTGTTGATTTTGGAGCTTTAAAAACACAGGAGTTTAGCATGGGTAAATTTAAAAAACCTAGTGTAGATGATCTAATGGAGCAGATTAATAACTTTAATCAAAAACACAATACTTGCTTTGATGAGAGTTTGGCTGAAGACTTTATAGAGTATTGGGATGTTAGGCAGTGGAAGAGAGGCAACAAAAAAATGGCTTCTGTTGCTGGTAGCTTACATACTTGGCTCAAATATGCAAAGGAAAATGCATTAAGAAAAAATGCTTTTAAAGTTAGAAAAAAAGAGGCTGAAGCTTGTGTGGTGAGCTCTTTGATGGATTATTATGGATTTGAAGATAGTCAAGAACAAAAATATATTGATGTAGTAAGTATTAGTTGAGGGTGAAATGAAAGAAAATGTTAAAATTTTAATGAATTTGTTAGAGCTTAATCAAGCTCAAGCGGTGGATATAGTGGGCAGATATTTAAAAGATGTCAAAGATATACATGTTTTTTTAGATTATTATTTTGAGACATGTATGAGTGAAAAAATCATCGGTTCTACTTATGAAAAACTTAGAATTGTTTGCAAGATAGCACAACTTGAGTTTAAAGAACGATTTGAGAATAAAGAAAGTTTTTTAAAATGGCTTTTTAGAAATTACAAGTCAAGAGCTTTTTTTAGATTATATAAAAATGATTTTACATATGAATATTTTGCTTATGATAGTTTCAAAAATAAAGTAAAACTTGAAAATAGTTCAAATGATTGTTTAATATGTATAAATGGCTTTAAAGAATTAACATATCACGATGGGTCTTTGGTGGAAGATGGGTATTTTAAAGAGGCGCTTATAGACTTCATGTTTAAAAATCAGCATAGAGTTGGTAAAGATTTGAGCTTGGATATTCAAAAGATAGAATTAAAAACAGAACTTTGCCATCAAAAAACAAAAGAAGAAGAAAAAATATTGCACTTGCAAAATTTGGAAAAGTTTTCTCAAAAACTAAAAGAAAAAACCAGCACCAATTTTAATTATTTAAGCAAAAATAAAGAAAAGGTAATACGATGAGCTATTCTTTAAAATTAGAGCTTAAAAACAACCCTGTGCCTTATAAAAGAACAACTCAAAGGGCTAAGTTTGTTTGCAAGGACTATCTTAAGTATTTAGATTTTAAAAAATACTTGCAAATTGAGTTTAGGAAGCAAAATGGAATAAGCCCTAATCAAGCTTTTGACTCTAAAAAGCAATACGAGTTTTCTTTAAAAATAGGTTTTAACAATAAAAAGCATGGTGATGCAGATAATATCGTAAAGGCTGTATTGGATGCACTATTTGAAAATGATAAGAATGTGTTAAAAGGGAAATATGAAATTGTTGCTTTTAAAAAGGCTTTTTTGGATTTAGAAATTAGCCAATATGATTTTAAGGAAGGATTATCTTATGAGCAATAAAGTATTAACAAAAGATGAGTTAGAGCAAAAAGTTGATGAGTTTTTTGCTACAAATACACCACTTGCTGAAACAAAAGAAAAAACTATTTATGCGCCAAAGACAATAGAAAGTCTAGCTGTATTTTTAGGTGTTACGACAAAAACTCTTAGTATTTGGGAGAAAGATGCAGAATTTGGAGAAATAATTCAAATAGCTAAACAAAGATGCGCTAGCTCTATAATAGATCATTCTTTGATAGGCACTTACACTCCTAGCATAAGCATGTTTTTGCTTAAAAACAATCATGGCTATGTAGATAAACAAGAAGTGGTTAGTGATAGTGTTCAAAAAATAGAAATCATAAGAAGTGAAGTTAAATGCAATTAAAACTTGATTTTTCTTACACTCCGGCACAACTTAAAGTTTTTGATGATAAAAATCCACGCTTCATAACTGTAGCAAAGGGGAGAAGATTGGGTTTTACAAGAGGAAGTGCAAAATATGTAATAGAAAATCTTTTAATGGGGTTAAATGTTCTTTGGGTTGACACGGTTCAAAGCAACTTACAGAATTATTTCGAGCTTTACTTTATGCCTGAGCTAAAAAAACTCCCAAAAGAATTTTATTCTTGGAGCGTTCAAGATAAAAAACTCATTTTAAATAATGCTGTGCTTCATATGAGAAGTGCTGAAAGACCTGAAAATATAGAAGGCTTTGGCTATGATTTGGTAATTTTAAACGAAGCAGGAATTATCTTAAAAGGCTCTAAAGGGGAGTATCTTTGGTACAACGCCATACGCCCTATGTTGCTTGATAATCCTAAATCAAGAGCGATTATAGGTGGAGTTCCTAAAGGAAAAAATCTTTTTTATGAGCTTTGTAAAAAAGAATTAAGTGATGAAAATTGGAAACATTTTCAGTTCTCAAGTTATGATAATCCTTTTTTGAGTAAAGATCAAATCAAAGAGCTAATCGAAGAAGTAGGCGGAGAAGATAGTGAAGTAGTTAAACAAGAAATTTATGGAGACTTTATAGATAACTCTAGTGCAGAACTTTTTGCTTTAAGTGATATTGAAAAAAGTATGAATGTTGTTAGTTTTGATATGCAAAAAATGCAAGGAGACAATATATGGGGACTTGATGTAGCAAGATATGGAGATGATAAGAGCGTTTTGGTCAAAAGAAAAGGTTTTGTTGTAGATGAGATTAAAAAATATAGTGGGCTTAGTATTAGTGCTTTAGCAAATGTTGTTTTAGCAGAATTTAATAAAGACAAGGAAAAGCCACGAGGTATTTTTATAGATACTTGTGGGCTTGGAGTTGGTGTATATGATATATTGAGTGATTATGGCTTGCCTGTATTTGAGGCAAATTCTGCAAATTCTGCAACTAGCAATGAATACTTAAACAAAAGAGCGCAAATGTATTTTACTTTGGCTAAAAACATAAAACATATGCAAATTATCAAAGATGATGAGCTAAAAAAAGATTTACGCATGATTGAATATGAGTATTCTGATAAGGGGCTTTTAAAGATAAAGGCAAAAGAACAGATAAAAAAAGATTACGGAAAAAGCCCTGATACTAGTGATGCTTTAGCTTTAACTTTCTTTGAAAAATTGCACCCAAAAAACAATACTAGTGAAGATTGGAGTTATGATGGCTGGTGAGTTTTTAATGGTATATGAGAATATAGATCCGCTTAAAATTAAAGAGTTAGCTAAGAAAGAAGATGATGTTATAAAAATAATTTTGGCTAAGTGGATATTAGATCTTTTTGGGGGTTTTAGAAATATTTCTAAAAAGCAATACAAGAGAGAAATGGTGAAAATTTTAAAAGAAAAAGGTGTGAGTGATGATGATATTGCTAAGCTAACAAAGCTTAGTAAAGTTACCATATGGAGAATTAATAATGAAAAATAAAGAAGAAAAAATTACATATTTAGTAAAACTTATAAGTGAAAGTAAAAATGCTTATGAAAAATACAAGCCTTATTTTTCTGCCTTGCAAGATGCATATTTATTAAAAAATGAAAAAAAAGAAATTTATGAAAAAAGAAACAAATCTTGCATCTTTATACCAAAGATTAATGCAAAAATTAAATATTTAATAACTGCTTTAAATGATGTGTATTTTAACAGTGAGAGAATGGCAGATATTGAAAGTTATATTAATTCAGATGAGCAAATTATAGCTATGTGGCAAAGAGCTTTAGATTTTTATACAGGAGAAATTAATTTGTTTAAGCTCTTTCAGCCTTTATTTTTAGATGTTTTAACAACAGGAACATCAATAGCAAAAGTAACTTGGCACAAGGGTATGCCTCGTATTGAAAGAGTTGGTATAGATGAGGTTTATTTTGATCCAAATGCTTTAAATAATGATGATATTAGTTTTATCGTAAATGAGATTTATCTTTCACATGCACAAATTAAGCAAAGGCAAAAATTAGGATTTTATCAAAAGACAAATATAGATGCGCATTTTGACAAAAATGAAGAGTTTAAAAAGGTTAAGTTATATGATATTTATGTGAAAAAAGATGATGATAAATGGGTTGTTTCAACACTTTTAGAAGAGGAATTGTTGCGCGATGATGTGGTTTTAGAAGATGGACAGCCTTTTGTTTGGGGGTCAATGCTTCCACAATTAAAAACAATAGACAATGAAGAATATGTGTGTGCTTATGGCGAACCTGTTATGTCAAGTGCATTGTCTTTGCAAAAAGAAATAAATATCACAAGAAATCTTTTAATAGATGCAATGAGAAGTGCATTAAACCCAAAAATAATACTTCAAAAATCTGCCGGAGTTTCAAGAGAAGACTTAGAGACTGTTGGCAAGCCAATATATCTTACAGAGCCTTCAAGTGTTGGTTTTTTGCCAACACCGAATATAAGTAGCTCGGGAGTTAATTTAGAACTCTTAGAGAGTGAAATCACAGAGGTTACTGGTGTTAGCCCACAAAATAACGGCGCGCAAACTGCACAAAATGAAACTGCTACTGAAATTAGCATAAAAGCACAAGAAGGTGGTCGAAGAAGTGCAGATTATATTAGATCATATAATGAGACTTTTGTAGAGCCTTTGTTTGATAGATTTGCAAAACTAGTATTTAAGTATGGAAATGATGAATTTTTTAATGGGTTTACAAGAGAGGATATACCTAGTTTTAGATTTAATATACAAACAGGTACTGGAGCTATGAATAAAGAAGTTAGAAGAGCAGGACTTCAAGCAAGTATGCAAGTATTTTCACAACTTTATCAAATGTATATGAGTATAGGGGATATGCAAAGTGCATATGGAATTGTTAAAGCTAATGAAGAGTTAGTTAAAGAACTTTTACCTATTTTGGGGATAAAAAATGTCAATTCTTTATTTGCTTTCAACAAGGGTATGCAATGAAGATTTTATTGGATTTAAATTTTGATATACAACAAACAAAAGGAGGTAAGAGGCTAGTTGATTTTATAGATAAAAAATACCAAGAATGTTTTGCAATGGCAAAAAACCAACAACAAACAGCAGAGTATAGGCTAAAAGCTTTAGAGCAAATGGCTTTTTTAGACACGATAATAAATTTACTAAAGGAAGAAGATGATGAATGAACAAATGAATGAAAATGATGCTTTAAATGAACTTTTAAACTCACTTAATGACAATGAAGAAACCATTCAAAACAAAGAGGAAGGACAAGAAGTAGAGCAAGTAGAACAAGATGAACAAAATAATCAAGATTTATCTAAACTTTTAAAAGAGCAAGCAAATGAAATTAAAACCTTAAAAGAAAGCTTAGCACTACTTAATAATAAAAATAAGCCAAGTAAAGAAGAAGAAGAAAGGAAAGAGTATTTAAAGCAATTAGGGCTTGATGGAATTGATGAAAGGCTTAAAAAACTAGATGAATTAGAAGCAAAAGCTAAGCAAAAAGATGAGGAAGAAAGCTTGCGTGCTAAATACATGGAGGTTGAAAGAACAATTAGAAAAGAGTATCCAAATGCTGACTTAAAAACTATGGGAGAATTAGCAAACAAACTTGGTGGATTAGCAAGTGGAGATTTACAAAGCTGGAGAACACTTTTGGCTATGGTTTATAAAAAAGATATTGGTAAAAAGGCAGATGAGAGCCTACCTAGATCAAATTACGCAGGTGGCGAGAGTGATTTTAACTCAAAAATAAAAAAAGGTGATGATATTTCTAATATTGATTTAGGAAAAGAATTATTATCTTTAGTTTAAAGAGGGGTATTTAATGAATTACGCAGCATTAATGAATAATGGTTTTGATTTTTCAAAAAACTTAGTTAAGGCTCAGGCTCCAAAGGTTGATAGTTTTTCATTTACTGATTTTCTAAGCAAAGGTTTTGATAATTTTAGTAAATGGGGGAATAAAGAAATAGCAAAAAATGGAGCAAGAACTAATTTTGATAGGCTTATAGATCTTGGTGGGCTTGCCGGAGGACTTTGGGGCGGATATGAAGAGCAGAAAATGGCAAAAAAGAATTTTGAGCTTCAAAAAGATGCTTACAATTTTAACAAATACTTAGCACAAGAGGAGCTTAGAAGAAGACAAAATAGAGAAAATAACTTAAAAGAAGTTTGGGCTAGTTAAAGTTTATGGATTTAAGGGGTTACCTTAAATCCTTTATTTTAGATATCAAATAAAGGTTGAAAAATGGCATATTATAACCCACAGCAAGTAGTATTTAACCCAAGTCTTGGTGTAATTCAAAATGCAGGAAAAGTAGGTGGAGTTTTATACGATAGTATGAAACAATATAGAGAAGAAGAAAACAAAAGAAGACTTTTGGCGCAAAGAGATGAAGAATTAAAAGCTCGACAAGAACAAAATGAGATTAATAATGCTTTTTTAAATAATAATTTATTGCAAAAGGAAAGAGCTTTTGAGTATGCTATGGAGCAAGATAGAATAAAGAATAATTTAGAACTGCAAAAATTAAATCAGCTAAAGCTTTCTAATGAATTAAATTTTAAATCAAAATATGGTTTTTTAGAGCCTAGCGAAGATGAAATAGAAGGTATGTTAAAAGACAATACTGGTATAGAAAAACCCTATTTGCTTTCTAGTAATGAAAAAAACTTAATGCAAAAAATGAAAAACCCAAAAAAAGAAATTGGTTTTTTAGATACATTTGTAGATGGCTTTTATGCGGGAAAGGAAAATAGAGATACATATAGCAAAATGTTTTATAACGCGCATAATGAAGCTATGTTAGATTTTGCAAGGGCAAAATATGGTTCACAAGTTACAAACAAGCAACAAGAAGATATAGAAAGAATTCATGGATTGCCTAGTTTTTCATTTATAAGAGATCAAATTCCATTAGATAGATTTTATAAACTTAAATCAGCTCAAGCAGATACACTTAAAAAAGCAGCTTATGATAAAACACGTGAAAAACTATTAAAACCAAGCATTTATAATCACCCAGTGTTAAGAAGAGAAGCAATAGCTGAATATAAAAATTATGTAAAAAAAATAGATGAAGAATTACTAGAGACTAAAAAATGGCTTGGTATTACTCCAAATAATCCTGGAAAAATAGTAGATATATCACAAGAACATAGCAATCAACCTATAATCACTCCATTAGTTGATGGTACTTATTTAGTAGAAAAAGATGGAAAATTTTACGAAGCAAGTTATGCTGAATTAAAACAAATGGGAGTTTTTGAATGAGAGAGATAACACTAGAACAAGCACAAGAATTAAAAAATCAATATGCAATAAACGCCTTAGCTGATTTAGAAGATAATAAAAAAGTAATTAATTATCTAAATAGACTAAAAGAAGAAAGCACTGATGATATAGAACGAATGGATATTGATAAACATAAGGAAGAAGTCTATAAAAACACGCCTTTTTTTATGGAAAACATTTACAAAGATGGAAGTAAAAACATAAAATCAAATATTATGCAAACACTATCAAATGCTAGTGGTTCTTTGGGAAATTATAATTTTGCTAAATCTTTATTGGGTGATGAAGAAGCGCAGAGAGCAAGAGCTAAAGCCCAAGAAGAAGTATTGAAATCAATGAACCAAGAGCTAAAGAAAATGGGTGTGGGTTTTATAGGTAAAGATGAATATAATAGAAGATATTTTGTATCAAATACTGGAGAAACCCAAGAGCTTGATGATAATGTATTTATGGACCTTTGGCGTGGAGTTAAAACTAATGCTTTTGAAGTAGGTGGCTCTCTTGCTGGCGGTTTAGTTGGTAGTAAATTTAAGCCTATTTTAAAAGCTTTTCCTGGTGCTAAAAAGTATGCCGATGAGATTACAGCTGGAACTATTGGAGCTATGTTAGGGAGTGATATTGACTATACTAGAAATGCTGCTTTATTTAACAAAGAGCCAAGTTTTAATGATAGATTGGCAAATAGTGCAACTGCAGGGCTTTTAAATGTTGGTGGAGATTTGGCTGTTTTAGGTGGTGCTAAGGCTTTAAGTGGTGTTAAAAACTCATTTTTAGGAGTTAAAGATGGTATAAAAACAGGGTCAGCTGTTGGCAAAGATATGATAGATGGGATAGCCCTTAAGGGAAATAGAGTTATTGATAAAATCAGTCAAAAAGATATTCCCATAGTTGGCAAGTTTAGTGATGGTGGCTTGCAAAATGCTGAAACAATTTTTAACAATCTTACAAAAAATGTGGAAAATAAAGCCCAAATTGATGAATTAATATTAAAAGAAAACCCAATATACTTAGAAAATGGAAAACCTACAATAGAAATATTAAAAAACCTTGTTGAGCAAGGACTTAACAAAAACAATCCGCAATTTATACAAGATAGTGCTAAAAGAACAAGTGCTATTTTAAAAAATATTTCTAATGCTTTGTCGGGTTACCCCACTACACAAAGAAGAGAAATACTACTAAAAGCAGCACAAGCGTATCCTGAAATAGGTAGTTTTTTAGATGATGTTTTAAAAGCTGATAAAGATGCTAGCATTTCTTTTTTAAACATAGTTAAAGAACAAGATGAGATGTTTAAGAATAAAACTGGTTTAAGTGGGGAGTTTGATGTTAAGGCTTGGCAAAAAAATAATAGCTCTTATAAAAAAAGAATTAATAATGAATATGCTCAAGCTATAAAAAGTATAGATGAGCTTAACAACGGCTCAATAAGGTTAAGCAAAGAAGATTTAGCAAAGATTGAAGAGTTTAAAAACAACAATTTTTTAGAGCAAGATATAAAAACAAATATTAGTAGCTTTCTAGAAGATGCTATTGATAAAGACTTAAGTGCTGAGCAAATATTTAACTTAAGAAGTGCTATAAATAAGCAATTAGCCACAGGAAACAAGACATATAATACTAAAGAAGCTTATAGACTAGTAAAAGATACTTTAGATGAAACTATGATAAAAAATGCAAGTGATAAAGAACTAGCAAGGAAGATTTTAGAAGATGCTAATAAAAACTATGCGTTAAAAGAAAATTTTAATAATAGTTATCTAGGAAAAATAAAAGACCAAGAAACGCCCGAAGCGCTCGCACAAAGAATAGCTAATGGTGCTAGAAATATCAATGAAGATAAGGATTTAAAAAGAGCTTTTGAAGGTATGAATGAAGCAGAGCGAAAAGCAAATGAAAAACATGTTTTTAATGCATTACTAGCAAAACATAGAATTGAAGATATAGGATATGATTTTAAGAGCCTGGCAAAAGATATGGATAATGTAGAATTTGTAAGTAAAGACTTAAAATATGCAAAAGAAGTAGTAAATGTTTATGCAAAAATTTATCAAAACAATAAAGACTTAATAATGACGGCTTTAGCTAGTAGTGGCAAAAAAACAAATTCTGCAATGGCTACAACAATAAGTGGTGTTTTTGATAGAATATTAATAAGCGGTGTTTTTGCTAGAATACATGCTTTAGCGCCTTTTATGAAGAGTGCTAAGGAGCAAGCGTTAAGAAATCAAATATTAGATGCATTAAGACTTGCTAAAACCAACAAGCAAATTATAAAAAATCTCAAAAACATAAAAATATCAAGTCCAGAACAAAGTAAAATCTTTAAAGATGCTTTGGATAATTATATTAAAGTAGATAAAGAGCAAAATAAAATATTAAAAGATGCACTAATAAAAGAAGGGCTTATCAAAGGCGATAATTTTTATATGGACAAGCCTAATCCTAGGTATGCTAAAAGTGATTTAAATATAAAAATGAGTGTCTCTCCAAATGTTAGAAATTTAGCAAAGCTTACGAATGATGAGATTGTAGCTGACTTAGAATATTTAGCTAGCAAACATAAAGAGATGTTTAAAAAGCCTAGTGATGTATTTAAACTTATAAAAGAAATTAAAGAAAATCCTACATTTTTTTATAAAAACAATAGAATGGATATAGCTTTAATAGTAAAAAGATTAAATGATAATAAACTAGGAAAGCTTGGTATAAACAAAGATACTGGAGAAGTTAGACATGTGACAAAAGTTAAAGAAAAAGATTTAACAAGACTTGAAAAAGTTAGTAAAAAAAATACTAAGGAAAATGTTGGCATTATCCAAACTTTCATCCAACCAGGTAGCAAAAATGATAATACATTGAATGGGCTACCAAATATTTTTAATTCTACCCAAGATAAGCCTAAAGAAAACTTAATTGAGAAATTAAAGGACAATAAGAACAGGCAAAAAAAATCTATACATGATTTTTTTGCTAGTAAAAATGGTAAAAAGTTTGATATTTTTGATTTATATACAAGCAAAACAGATTTATTAGATATCAAAAGACTACAAGATAAATTAGAAATTTTTAAAGCTCAAAAGCCAAAAGAAATAAACTATAAAAGCATAAAAAAAGGATATATATTAGATGATTTGCTCAATGTAGATGAAGATGTTGTTTTTGCCGTAGTAAACAAAAAAGACCTTAAAACATCATTAACGAGAAGTTTAAACCAGTTTAGAAATAGACACTCTAATTCAACTATAAACAACATAAGAGAACAATTTAACGAAAGAGAGCATTTTAAGGAAAGCTCTAATTTTGATGGCTTACCTACTATTACTAAAGATGGTCTGGTTATAGCAGGAAATCATAGAAGCACTGCTATAAAAGATTTAAAGGGTGATAACTTAAATAGATACATAAATCAAGCTAAAAAAGTTTTTGGAAGAGATGTTTTTAGTGGTTTTGATGAGAAAAATGCCATGATAGTTAGAATTTTAGACAAGAGTGATGATGAAACCATCATAAGGCTTTCTAAATTGTCTAATGATGGAAGGCTTAGTGATGAAAGTGAAAAATTGCAAGCTTTAGGAGCAAAATATAAAGATAAATTAAAAAATATAGAAAAAGCAAAGATAAATAGTGATAAAGAATTAATGTTATTTTTGGGTTCAAAAGATGTCTTGGAAAGTAAGAGGGCGTTATTAGACTATATGATGCCTGATATTTCTAATGCTTTGCTAGCTTGGGAGAGAAGAAGTGGCGGAGATAGCGAATTTAGTAGAATATTGAATAACAACGCATTAAATTTATTGCACTTGAAGCAGTCTCTTAACGAAAACAAAATATTGAATAACAATGAAGATTTTTTTAGTCTTTTTAAAAGAGCCATAGAGAGTATGAACCAAAGTAATGCATATAAAAGTTCTAGTGAGCTTTATGAAATCTTATCAAAATATGCCCAACCTAGTCTTAAACTTGAGGATAGTTTTATACCAACACACAAGGACTTACAAGCTGATATTTTGGGCTTTATTATAAAATATAATGATACTTTAAGTAATCCTAGTGAAGCATTTGAAATAAAAATAAAAAATGCGATTGAATTTATAAATGAAAATAATACACACTCTTTATTTGAGGATGTAAAATTGAGTAATTATGATATTATAAATAATATGCTAAATACAAATATATCAAATTCGGTCAAATATCAAGAAATGTTGTCTAAGGCAATAGATACTATATCAAAGCAAACATCTAATCATAAAAAAAGTATACTTGTTCAGTTGAAAGAGGATAAAGAAGCTAGGAAGGAGTTTATGGATAAATATACTAAAAAGATTAAAAATAATATGAAAAAATAAAATATTTTTTAATTTATTTCAAAATATACTAGTTTTGAAATAGCCATTTTTGTCAAAATCTCCAAAAAATATCAAAGGAGATTTTAAAATGGCTTTGTCATCTATGGACTTTACCCCACCAGCAACACAAAATGTTAAATTAAAACCTAGCGTATATGAAAAGATTATACAAATAGGTGCAAGCGAGACACCACTTTTAAACAAAATAGGCACATCAAGTGTTACAAGCCCACTGTTGCATTCTTGGCTTACAGACACATTAGCAGACCCAAAGAAGAATGCTAATTCGGAATTAAGTAAATTTAATGGCGAAACAAAAAACACAACTCAAAAAACATCTAATGCAACACAAATTTTTATTACAGAAATTTCAGTTACCACAGCTTTAATGAAAGCTAAACAATATGGTGGCAATGAGATGGAGTATCAAGTTGGTAAAAAGACAAAAGAGCATAAAAGAGATATGGAATATGCTTTATTTGGATTAGGTCGTGATAGTGATGTTAAAAAATCAGTGTTTAAAGATTATATTCAAGCGCAAGATGGCGTAAGTGGAGAAATGGCGGGATTGTTTCACTATATAGCAAAAGGAGAAACAAGCTTTAGTGGTGGAAAAAGAGGCAATGTATTAGCATTTGATGAAGCAAAAGATTGGAGCGGAACTCCTAGCTTGCTTACTGAAGATAAATTAAGTCAAATTTTACAAAGCATTTGGGATAGTGGTGCTACACCTAAAGATGTATTTTTAGGGGCTAGTTTAAAACCGGCTATTAATAAACTCGCTACTAGGATTTTTGGAAATGAGAAAAATCTAGTTGGAAATGTTATGAGCCTTGAGACAGATTTTGGAACAATCAATTTTCACTTACATAGACTATTAAGCCCTAAATATGGTTTAGGCGATGTTTTAATAGCGGGTGATTTTGAGTTTATGAAACACGGGCTTTATATTTCCACTTTTATTGAAGATGTACCTACTGATGCAACAGCAAAAGCAAAAAGAATTTACACTCAAAGCACATTAGAAGTAAGAAATGCTGATGCATTTGCTATAGGTGTTGGGCTTAGTGGCGTAGAAGGTGGAGCTTTAAAGCTTAAAAAATGAAAAGTGTATTAGTTAGGGATATTATCTTAAAGAAAATGTCCAAAGAAAGAACTAGTGTTGATGATAAATTTATAAAAGCCTATATTATGGAGGCTTTTTATTATATTTGTGGTAAATGCGAGCCTAGCGTACTCACTAAAACCATAAGAGAAGATGACCAAGTGGTCTTAAGAAACACTAGAAACAATGCATTTTTGATAGTCCCTGATGAGCCAAATTTTGAAGATGAACAAGAACATTTAATGATAGATGAAAGCCTTTGCTACGCTGTTATTAATTATGTATGTTTTTTGATGAGCAAAGGCGAAAATGTGATGTATTTAAAGCTTTGCAATGAAATTATCAATGATTATATTAGTAACGATGGAAAGGAGCTTGAAAATGCACACTTGTGATACATATAAAAAATTTATCAGAGCAAAGAGTTATGATGATTATGAAAAAAGTATTACAAACTTAGATTTTATAGCTTATTTGGATACTAAAAAATGGCTTGAAGCAATGGATGATTTGTTGTTATTTTGCCAAAGAAGAATAAAAGATAGCGATTTTTATACAGGGGAGTAAAATGGTAAGTTTAGCTGAATTGAAAACAGGTAAAGAAAAGCTAGAATTAATTAATCAAATTTTATTAAGAATTGATACTATAGCTAGAGCTTTAGACAATACAAGACTTGATGAAATTGTCGGTTTAAAAGAGAGCGTAAATTCTTTACATAAACAAACACTAGAACTAAAACAAGAAGTTTCAACAATGTATACTAGTTTTAGCGAAAATAAAAAAGATTTTGATACTAAATTTTCTAGTGTTAATGAAAAATTTAGCATTATGCAAGAGCGTTTTAGTTTTATAGAGCAAGCTTATAATGATTTTTCAAGTTCTAAAGAAGAACTTGAGCTTATAAAAGGCTTTATAGAAGAAAATAAACCTGTATTTGAAAGCTTAAAAGATGATTTATCTAAATATGAAAGTATGAAGATAGATCTAGAAGCCATTATCACAGAAGCTACAAATAATACAAAATTATCAAAAGAATATTTTGAATTAAGCTCAAAAATAAAAGATGATATTTTAAGAGAATTAGAACATTGTAAAGATTTGGTGCAAGAGTTAAACTATAGTGCTGATGAGCTTAGGGGACTAAAGCCAGAGCTTTTGCAGATAAAAAAAGAAGTAAACGAGCTTTCATCGCAAGCTAGTAAAGTAGTTTTAGATGCAAGCGAAATTATAAAAAATAAAATAAATACTATCTTTTTTGAAAATCAAAGATTAAATCAAGAAATGATAGATAGTGTCAAAAAATTGGAGGAAATAAAATATGATGTTGGCATAAAGTATAAAGAAATAATACAAGCTTATAATCTTTTACTAGAAACCAAAGAGAGTTTAGAAGAGTTAAAAGAAGTTATTGCTTTATACAAAGAATTTGAAAACGACATTAAATCATATTCAGAGCTTATAAAAAATTTCAAAGAACAAATTGCGAATTTAGAAAGTGATTTAGAAAATAAAGCACAAGGTTTACACGAAGCTTTAGAAGCAAAAGGTGAACAAGTAATCTCATCCATAGAAACAGCAAAAAATGAAGCTATTGTTAAATTTGATGAGCTTGTTGCAAAATGTGAAGGATATAAAATACATTTTGAGCAAAGTTATGATAGGTTTAATCAAAGAGCTTTAATAGCTAATGAAGATTTGGGGAGACTAGCCGAAGTTGCTAAAAAAGAGCTAGGCAATGACAAGTTAATCTATGAGACAGAATTAAAAGCTTTGCGTGATAGCACTATCGAAGCTATGGATGATATTTATCAAAAAATGTGCGATGATGCAACAGGTATAGTTTCCAATATAGAAGAAAGAGAAAGTAATTTTAGAGAATATATAGAAACATCAAAAACTTTGATTGATAATTTAACTCAAATTTTTATCACTACTTATCAAGGGTATAAAAATGAATTTGATGTTTTTGTAAATAATCATTTGCAAAATTTACATACTCAAAAAGAAGAATATAAACAAGAACTTGATGTAAAAAAAGAAGAATGTAAAGTCGAACTTGATGCAAAAAAAGATGAGTGTTTGGAAGAGATAGATGCAAAGGCTATTGATTATGATATAGTGAGTATAAAAGAAGACGTTGTAAATTTGAAACCTAGGGTTGAGGCTTTAGAGTTTGACAAGGTAAACAAAGATGCTAAGATTGATATGCTAGAAAACGCTATTAATGCAAATACTCAAAAAATAGAACAAACAAAAGAAGAGCTTTTAGAAAATGTAGAAACTAAAGAAAACAGCGGCGTAGCATCTTCTTTAGATGCTAAATTAAAACAAGAATTAACAACACTTATTAATAAAAAAGAAAACACAGGTGTAGCAAAATCACTAACAGATGCATTAAAAACAGAACTTACTAATTTGATTAATGCTAAAGAAGCAAAAGGCACTGCTGCTAATTTAGATAAAGCTTTAGAAACCAAGCTTACTAACCTAATTGGAACTAAAGAAGCAAAATTAACTTTAAGTACAACAACAAGTCGTTATTACAAAACAACAACTTTTTATATAAATGGAAAATCTTGTGGATCAATAACTTATTCTACTTACGCTCCATCATCTAGTGGCAATAACTTTTAAAGGAAATACTATGTTTTATAATCTAAATGCAAATGATTTTTTAGAACTTGAAACTACTATAGCTAGAATAGAACAAAAGCTTTTAGCACTAGATGACACTAGTGATCAAAAAAGCATCAACAAAGCCAAACACTTAAACGAAAGTAAGGCTTCATTGCAAAAATGCTTAGAAAAAAAAGATGATGATAAATATGATTTTTTCTTGCATCAAATTTATACTTTAACTTGGGGGCATAAACCCATAGAAGAAATGAATGAAGATGAAATTTTACCTTGCTACACAAAGGTAGATAAAGAACAAGTTAATATCCCTAGTTTAAAAGAAATAGCACAAAGTATTTTAAAAGAAGAAGTTGATGCACTCATTAACAATCATCCTTTAATGCAAGAAAGAATGAGTGATTATGATGAAAAAGGAGTGCCAAGAAAGATAAGTATAAGACAAGCTAAATTAGCGCTTTTAGAAGTAGGACTTTTAGAGACAATAGAAACTATGATGCAAAGTGCTCCTAAGGCAACTCAAATAAGCTGGGAATATGCAACAGAATTTGAAAGAAATAACGAGCTTATTTTATTTTTTCAACAACAAGCAAAATTAAGTGATGATGAAGTAGATGAACTTTTTAAGAAAGCAAAGGGTTTTTAATGATAGGAAAAAGTTTAACTTTTGTGCCAAATTCATATTGTAATTTTGCATGTAATTATTGTTATCTTGGAAAATTAACAGAGCAAAAAGAAAAAACAAGTGATATGGCAGAGCAATTTAAAAAAATAGCTAAAAAATTAAAAGATGATGGAGTGATTATCACAGAAGTGTTTTTACATGGAGCTGAATTTAGTACTTGCTCATTAAAAGATAGTGAAGATTTATTAAGTGCGATTGATGATTATTTTAAAGAAAATAAGCATTATATTAAACTTTTTGAAAAAGAAAAAACAATCAATCATTTAGTCCATTTAAAAACTAATCTTTACAATCTAGATAAATTCTATGAGCTTTTTAAAAAATATCAAGTTGGCATTAGTGCTAGTGTGGATTTGCCTTTAAGAATGCATGAAAAATATAGAGTATTGAAAAATGGAAAAAGCACTTTAGAAAAAACCTTAAAAATGATAGAACTTTTAAGCACTTATCCATATTTTAAGCAAATATCAGCGACTATGACTAGTGAGCATTTAAATGTAGATGAGTTTATAAAAGATATTTATATGCTTGAAGGCTTAGGTTTTGATATGGCAAATGATTTTTATATTATGTTTGCTTATCAAAGTGCTAATGCAAATAAAGAATTTGCTATGGCTAGTGATGAAGCTATGTTAAATTTTTATAAAGGCTTAAGAGAAAAGCTAAAAGATAGTAAATATGCTTTTGCACTAGAGCATTTTTGGTTTAAAGAGTTTTTGGGTGGATATTGCAATAACAGCATAAATTGTTCTAATCATCTTTTAATTCAAAAAAATGGCGATAGTTTCATTTGTCATAGATCGCAAGCTTTGAAAGAATTAAAAAGTGGAAATATTTTAAATCAAAGTTTTAAAGAAATAGAGTTTAATGCTTATAAAAACATTCAATTATTAGAAAATTCTTTAGAACTTAGTAAAGATTGTTTAGAATGTGATTATTTTCATTATTGCAAAGCAAGTTGCGTGATAGAAAGAAAAGATACAGGACTTAAAAAATCCTACACTTGTGCTTTGCAAAAAGAAATTTATAAAAACAATCCTGATTTTTTCAAAGCTGATAAACAAAAAGCTAGAATGGAAATAGATACTTTTTTAAGAGCTAATCAAATATATAAACATCTTGATAAAAGACTTCCTACATTAAGCTCTGAAATATATGAAAGAAAAAATTCTTTAGAAAATATCATAGCAAGAGATGAAATTTTAAAACAAGTCTATGATAAAAGTAATTTTTATCTAAGCATTAATGATAAATTACTTGAGCTTGATTTAGAGCTTGATGATATTTGCTCTTTAAAAAAACTTAATAAAAATGATGAAATTAAACTTTTCATCAAAAAAGATGCATTTTTTATTAATTCTAAAGAAGCAATTGATAATTTTGTATGGATGGCCTTAATTGGCGGAGATAAACAAAGATATGGCGAAGAACAAAGATTAAAAATACCACACATTGCTACTGAGTATGTTTATTGGAATAAGTTAACACATGAAGCTAAAGAATTAGAAGGATATTTCATCTATGATATTTCTTATTTTCTAAGAGCTAATGTAAAAAACTATAAAAAGGATGAAAGAAATTTTATCTTTTTTACTACAAAAGCTATGCGTGAATATCACTATGAAAAACACGCAAAGAATGCTTTTTATCACATACAAGCTATTAACTTACCTTTTTTGAGACTTGAATTTATTTGGGAGGAATGATGAATTACACTCAACAAGGAATTGAATTAGCTCAGCTTAGCACTCCTGCTTTACTAGGTGTTATTGTTATAGTTTTGGCTTATATAGTAATAAATTTATATAAAAAAATAAATCATGAAAATCAAGAAAAAGTAAAAGAGCTAATTTTGTTATCAAAAGAAACAAATAAATTAATTAGCGAACAAATCAACATTTCAAAAGCTTCAAGTGAGATTTTAGTGAAATTTATAGAAAGTCATTGTCAAAAAACACATGAGAAATTGTTGGAAATTGAAGATGATATTAAGGATATGAATATAAAGCTAAGCCATATCTCACATATTAGAAACAATGAATTATCTAAGATTTATAAAGGAAATAATAATGCATAGAGTTATAGTTAAACCTTTTGGC
>NZ_JAKMSF010000007.1:0-105739 GCF_025772505.1 Campylobacter sp. CNRCH_2016_3089 | reverse complement strand
AGAGAGTTAAATTTTAGTAAAACACAAAACAAGTGATACTATAACTTTAACCAAGTAATTCCATAGCATCTTTGTATACACTAACTAGCGAAGCTAAAGTAACAAAAGCACCGATAATTAATTTTTTCTTTTATTCTCTTTTATTTTTTCCTTTTTATCTTCTTATTGATTTTGTTCAATATGTAAAATATCAACAAGATTTTCTATCTGGATTTTAAGTTCTTGATGTTGCTCTAAAATATTATAATAATGAAATATAATTTTCCATATTGTGTGTTTTTGTTGGTAGTTATAATGTATTGGGTTGCTAAAAAAATATTTCAAATTAAAAACATAAAAATCTTTTTTAATATCAATAACATCATGGTAGTTTTCTTTATCTATGATACTTGAAGTCAAATTCAAATAATACTCCATTTTCTCACGATAAGCCAAAGAAAGTGCAAACATAGTCATTGTATCTTTAAATTTACTTTCACAATTGTTAAATTTAGCCTGAAACAAAAAGCCTTTTTCTGAAAACACAACTTTAATATCTGGATTATCATAACAATTTGATTTATCTATTTTTAATGTAAAACTACCTCTTAATAGTTGCGATATTTTACCATCATTCATATTTTCATCAGTATAAGCAACTATATAATCTATCACGCTTTTTTAAATTGACAATACTCTTGGCCTACGAAAACTCCATCTTTTATACATATATCAAAAATTTTATATATTAGTATTGTACCTTTGACATAATTTTGGTCTTCTATATTGGTATAAATTTCTAAATTTTGTGCCAAAAAGATATGAAAAAAATCCTTTAGCCTTGTATCTTTTTTAAATTTATCCTTGCAAAAATTTTCGATAATTTTAACTTGATATATATTTACCATGATATCTTCCTAATATTTGCAATATATTTTAATTTAAAATATTATTATTGTGCAACTAAAAATAAATTATATATAGGTTTTCATATTTGAGTAAAATCTAAATTAGTGGTGCGGATGAAAGGACTTGAAATATATAACTAAAAATAAACATCTGTATTACAATATTTTTATAGTAGTTACCTTTTTTATGCAGCCATATTAATCTCTATTTCTTATAAAACTTAAATAGTTTTTGAAAATTACACTTTTCAAACTTTTTTATATTTATATAAGCACCAAAGCCTTATTTTGCGATATTCTAACAAAATATCTTTTAAGTCTTTTTGAAGTATTTTAAGTTTATTTAGCTTAAATCTAATGTTTCACGGATTTTTGGTTTAAGTTTTCTTGCTTTTTTACTCTTTTTTGGCTTAAAACTTAAATGTTTTTTCTCTAAAGCTTAAAAAGTAATTTTTTAAAAGCTTTCTAGGATTTGCATTATATCTACTCACTACCTAAATGCGTTAATTTAACCTTGCTACTTTCATAATCATTTAAAACATTTTTATAGTTGTTTTTCTAGCTCATACCGGCATTTAGTTCTTTAAAATATATAGAGCTTGTTTATTTCTTGCTCTTTTGCTTTTATTGTTATGACTTGCTATGCGGGGGGGGGTAAAGTTTAATTATACCATTTGCTTTCTAAAGAAGTAATATAAACTTATATAATGTGTTTTTCATTTTGATAACAATAAGGTTAAGTTGTATGCTTTTTTTGTTTAAAAAACACAAGCAAAGTACTTGTAGCTCTTTGTTTTATTAGTCAATTTGTTAGTCAATTATATACATTGTAAAAAAACAGCTCGCATTTTTTCACAACTAGCCGGTCGGTGACTAAAAATCAGGCTTTGTAGAGATTTCACACCCCTACCCGTTTCATACTTCAAAGCTTATAAAAACCTATTTCAGTCTTCTTTGTAAGCGATATTTTAAATTCATATTCAAAATCATCATAAGCTTTAATAGCATAACAACTATAACCGGCTTCAATTATCTTCATAAACCATTCAGGTAGCAAAATAAAGAATTTTCCACCAACTCTTTTAACTTTAAAACCGCTTTTAATATCATTAACATTTCTATGAAAATTATCATATAAACCAAGATTATCTATAAAAATCTTTGCGGGTACAGCATTATTAATTATTTCATTTTTACCAAACATACACACGCCTTATTTTAAATTTTACTTAGAAGTATAATATAAAAGATTGATGAGGTAATAAAAGTAATTTAATTTTGTATTTTTTATTTTTAAATTCTCGCCCTAACTAAGAAAGCAAAATGCAAAAACGCAAAATATAAAACATTTTATATAAAATATTATATAAGCTTTTCTTGCTTGTTTTGCTAATGTGTATTTTAATCGGCTTTTAACCATTTAACCTTTTGTATTTAATCGGTTTTTAAGCTTGATTTTTTACATCTATTTTAAGCGGATTTTAATTTTAGAATAAAAGTGTTGATGAGTAAAGTATAAAAATGATGATGTAGGTTAAACCTACACCTTTTTATCTAATTTATCTAATAAAATCAATGATGTGTCTAGCAACCTTTTAGCATTTGCTTTTAGCGTTACTATTCTTTGATTAATTAGCGATAGTGCTTTTCCTATATCCTCGCTTTCAAATTCTTTACAAGATAAATACAAAGCACTAACCAAAACACTTAAACCATCTAAATCATCAGGCAAAAACTCTAAATCGCTGTCTAAAACAATGTTTCTATTTTCCATTTTTGTAATTCCTTTTTTACGATTAAAAATACAAATGTATTTATTTTAAATCATAATTATATATTTTTATATTTATAAATAGCTTAATTAAAGTATATTTGTATTTAAAACTAAATATTATGATATAATTTTATATTTAAAATGATAAGGGATGACTATGCTAAGTAAAGATGAGTTTAAAAAACTAATGAATAATGCTAACTTATCTAAAAAAGATTTTGCCGAAAAATTGGAAGTAAGTTATAATGCCATAAATGGTTGGGGGACTAATGGTAGGGATTATCCTTATTGGGTTAAATCTTGGCTTGAAAACTACATCAAAGCACAAAAATACAATAAAATCAAAGACTTAATAAAAAATGATATGTAATTATTGAGGTGTATTTTACTAAGCAAACCTATACGCTATTAAAAAGATTAAGTGCCTTAATGTGTTTATTTTTGCGTAAATCTTTAAAAACGCTAAATTGATAATTCAGAAATTTCCTTGTAATGTTTTGATTATTTAAGCTCTTTAAAAATAAGCTAAAAAGCTTTAAAGCTTCTTTGATTGTATCTAATGACCTCATCAGTTTATTTTTAATATTTAATCTTAATTCTAATCGCCTCCATTTGCAAAATTTCTCATTAATATTTTGCTTGTGATAATTCTTTTGCTTATGAAATTTATCATATAAAATAAGCCTATTTAACTGCGATAATTGCTTATATTTTACATTATTAATATAAAAGCTTTGATTATACTCTACAAAATCGCCTTTTATATCTAAGTTTTTAAAAGTATCAATAGCTTGCCTTACGCTTTGTTTTTTCATATCAAAATTACCGCTAAAATCTAACGATAAATCTACACTATCTGTTTTAAAACGCCTTAAAAGTCTTGTTAAAAATGCCATTGTTTCTTTTGCGATGTTTTTGCTTGGTTGATTAATGCCATTAATTATAATTTCTATATAGTAACCTTTAGCTTTTTTATTTTTCTTTGCCTTTGCTAAGGCTTTTTTACTATTATATAAAATAATAGCGGTATTAGAAAGGCTTTTATTGCCCTTGATAAAGTTAATATATTTTATTTCAAATGGTGCTTTTTTATCTTTTGCGTTATGGCTTTTAAATTTATCATCACAATACTCTTTTAATTGTAAGTTTCTCGTTGTCTTATTAATATGCTTTTTAAAATCAAACTTTCTTAAAAACTTTTCAAAAGCTAGTTTAGGAATGATAAAACTTACGCTATCTAACCCCACACGATTAAAAAGCTCATCTATAGGGCTTATTTTATTATTCAAAACAAACCCTTTATATTTTCATAGAAACAAGCTTGCAAACACTTAAGTATAAATTTATTATTTTTTGTATTTCTTGATTATCTTTTATAAAATTACCCGTAGAGTGTAAAAATAATATTTTTTCTTGCTCTAGCTCTTCGATGAGGTATAAAACCTCATCCTTAAACATTTTTATAAAAAATTTCAGTTTATCGCTTAAAATTAAAAATACTTCATAATCAAAATATCTAAAGTGCTTGTTGAATATATAATATAGCTTGTTTTGAAAATACTTAAGATTTTTTAAGTTGTTATTGCAAGAAATAAAACCCATTTTGCTTCCTTACTCTAAAACTTCTTTAAATCTTAAGTTTATTTTTATTTCAAAGAACCTTACAAGCTCGCAAAGCATTAAGGCTTTTATATAGATTTCTTTGCTTTCTTGTAAGTGTTTTACATCATCTTTAAAATCTGCAATATCTTCCTCTAAAAAGCCTTTTGATATTGCGTTAAAAGATTTCAAAAAGCTTTCTAATCTTTCTAAAGCATTGGTATAAAATTTTTCTTTATTTATTTTCGGTAGTTTAATAGTTGGCTTGTTCTTTTTGCTTTTGTATTTAAAAAGCTCCAAAAACTCTTTTTTAAAGTCCTTATAAACAAAATAAGAGTTATAAAGAGCCTCGCCTTTCTCACATAGATTAAACATAAAATAATCTTTTTTAATTTACTCTATGACTTAAAAACCACTCTTTTATTTTTGCTGTCTCATAAAATATTTTTTTTCCGATTTTAATATATGGGATTTTCTTTTGCATTCTATATTTGCTTTGCGTTTCTTTGCTTAGATTATAAAGCGTAACTACCTCTTGTATAGTTAAAAAATCTTTGTTTGTATTGCTTTCCATTTTCTATCCTTTCTAAAATTATTAATGGAATTAATAAAGCCTTTAAAAGAAATAGATAAGCTAAATTACAATACAATTCTTTTAAGGGCTTCAACTAAAGCTCTTATAATGAAATTGTGCGTTTTAATCTTGTTTGGCGACTGGGCTAAAACGCACTTTATTTGAAAGCCTTAAAAAGCTTTAAGATTTCATTAAATTACAAAAATATTCTTTGCAAATATTTATGAAGCATTCTAGCAGTTTTTAAAGTTTTTTACCTTAGTTAGAATTCTTATATTCTATTTTGTTATTTTTTGTTGTTTTTTATTCTAGTTTGTGCTAATTTGTGCAGTTTTTTAGCTATTTTTTTAAGCGATTTTAAGTTTTTATTGTAGTTTCCTTAAAAAACAGCAAAATTTTTTACTCATAATTCTTATTTTTATCATAGATTTTTAATATATGCCTTAGCAGAAATAGCTAAAAAAGCACTGCGTGATAAGCCCATTTTCTTAGAATAAAAATCTATCTCATCTATAAGACTATTTTTTAAAGTGATAGCTAGGTTCTTACTTTTATCATTTTGCATAGGTTCAGGTATAAACTCGTTTTTTTCTAAAGCTTCTTCTAAATAACAAGCAAAAGCATTTTTTAAATCTTCTATTGCTTCATTTGGTGTTTTACCATCTCCTGCCATTAAAACAAGTTTATTTAGCTCTTTATCATCAAATTGTGCAAAGTAATCTCCATCTTCAAGTCTTACCAAATTAATCTTATAAGGTAAGTTCAAATAATAATTTATATCTTTTTTCATTTTTCCCCCTTTAAGTGCTTTAGTATTTGCTTTACATAAATTTCTTTTATAGGTTTATGCAAAGGCACAATAATACTTTTTCCATTTTTCTTAAACTTATGATGACTTCCCTTAATGCTAACAAGTTTATAACCATACCAACTTAAAAGCTTTTCTATATTGGCAAAACTTGCGTTTTTAGGGTTATTTTCTAATTCTTTAATTAACTTTTCTTTATTACTCATATATGTATTATATATATAATTATCTTAAAGCATTTTAAAGTCTTATAAGGTATTTTATATTTTATTAAGTATTTGTGTTTTATAATTTTTTTACATTCAAAGGGGGGCTCAACCCCTACTTAATATAATCTAACAAATCTTTATTTATTCCACAAATTAAATCATTCAAAAAATCTTCTATTTTATCAGGCATTAGACCTATATTTGTTCCTTTTTCTTTTGTGCTTATGCGGGGATATAGTTTATTATTATTTTCTCTAAGCTTTAAAAGATTTTCAAAATGACAAGCTCTATTTCTTAGAGTATGTAACAAGTTTAAAACAATATTAACCTTATCTATATTATCAAAACCCTGTTTTGTGTTTTTATAAATAAAAAAGTTTCTATTGCTAGGACTATACTTTCTAAAATCAAAAGTCTTTAACTCTAAAATCTTGTTTTGCACCTTATAAGATACGATTAATTTTGCTACCACACCTAAGCTAAGGCGTGACAATATTTGATGAGGTTCTAAACTTTCTTTGTCTTTAAACTCATTTATTTTTGCCAGTAAAAAAGGATTATCGCTTATTTTTATCCACTCTTTGCATTTAAAGCTTAGTTCATAATCTAACGCATTTCTTATATAAATCTCAAGTATAGCTATTTTAGGAATTATCTTAGATATTAATTTTAAGTTCTCAAAATGCTCGTTTATATCTTTGTAATACTCTAATCTTTGTTTTGAAAAGATAAACTCTAAATCTTGCATTTATTCTTCTTGTAATTTCTTTAAAGCCTCGTTAGCTTTTTGACTTGCCTTAAGTGTATCATTAGTTGCATAAATGTTTATAGTGCTTAAGTCTCTATGCCCCAAAGTCCCGCTAATTACTGCAGGATTAACTCCATTTTGTATTAGCAAAGTAGCTTTTATATGCCTTGAAAAATGAGGCGTCCATTCTCTTACACCGCTAAGCTCTCTTATTTTAATTTCTTGTCTTGCTAAGTTTGATATTTTTTTACCACTAACACTAGAAACAAAGACTAAGCCTTTATCTTGTTTAACCTCATCTTTTAAAGCTTTTAAAGCCTTATAACACTCATCATCTAAGGCATACTCTTGCGCTTCGCCGTTTTTTGTTTTTGGTAAAAATATAGTTTTTCTTTCTAAATCTACATTTTGCCAAAGAAGACTTAAAACCTCATCCCTACGCCTACCACTATGTATAAGTAAAAACAAAGCCTTATAAAGTGAATTGTCTTTGTATAGTTCTAAAATAGCATTTAAAATAGCTTCATATTTGCCTTTAGGGTTGGTAACAAGCTTTTTATTTTGCACCTTATCAAGTTTTAAACCTAGAGTAACATTTTCATTAATCCATTTGTTTTTTATAGCATACTTAATCATAGGGTTTAAAACTTCTTTAATGGCTCTATTATATGTTTTTGGTTCTAATCCCTTATTTTTCATATCATTATAAAACTCTTGCACCTTATAAAGCGTAAGTTCATCTAAATGTATATTTCCTAAAGGTTCTAAAATATGATTATTAAAAATGCTTATTAAGTTTCTAATGTGACCTTTGTGTTGCTCGTTTAAATCTTTAATATTATAATTAGCTTTTATAAAGACCTCAAAAAGGTTTTTTATTAAAATACTAGAGTTTAAAGTATAAGTAGCACTAAAAAGCTTTTTAAACTCGTTTTCATATTCTTTAGCTCTTGCAAGTGCTATTCTTATATATTCGTTTTCATTCCAAGTAGGGCGTAAGGGGATAGTGAAAGCGTGTTGTTTTTCTTTACCGCCGTTTTGCATTCTAAATAAAAAGGCGTTGATTTTATTTTTGTGTCTTTTTAGATGTGTTCCTTTTCCTATGGATATATTATAATCCTTTCTATCAATCGCCATTTTTAACCTTGTATTTTTGCTGTATTATAGCGTATTTAAAAGCCCTATAAACTTAATTAAATTATTATAGGTTACCTTTGCTTTAAGGTTAAAGCCAAAATTGACCTTTTTTACCGCAAAACTTAAATGAATGAAAAGGACGATTTTTTAACTATCCTTTCATCCGGTTACTTTAAAAAGTTACCTGCTAAAAGGTTACCTTTTTGAAATAACTCGAAATGATACAATAGGACTTCAAAGACTTCAGCGTAATTTAAGTATAATTGCTCAAACTATGGTAAAATAGGGTTTTGAGTGGTGCGGATGAAAGGACTTGAACCTTCACGCATTACTGCACCAGATCCTAAGCCTAATGCGTTTTGTTATCATTTTTTATCAAAGTATTGAAAAATAGGCGTTTTATTGTTTAAGTTTATCTTAAAAATAGTATTATTTTATACCATTTTGAGAAAAAAACCGCTACCAAAACCGCTACCACTAAAATCCATTTGAGATACTATTTTTAGTATATTTTTAATTTTATATTATGTAAAAAATAATAAAATTTTCTGCGTAAATTAAAAGCAAAAAAGGAATATCTTGAAAAATCTAGTAAAAATAAAAGAATATAAGGGTATATATTTTATAGACAAAGATAAGAAATTAGAGGATATAAAAGAAATTAGTTTAGTAGAATTGCAAAGAAGATTAACTATACCATACGAATTAGCTATAAGATATTATGAAGGAAAAAAATCAAGTTATGAGATATTTCCTATTTTAAATAACACCCAGACCCTTAAAAAGAATTGTGAGTTAATTGCCTTGCAAAGAATTAATGGAAAATTTGCAAAGAAATTTAAAATTAAAGAACCCAAACTAAATGAAGTGTTTGAAGAATGGATTAGTATGCGAAAAAATACTATTTCTAAAAAACATTATGAGGTAACCATATTTTCATATAATGCACATATAAAAGATATTATAGGAAACATCAAAATAAAACAAGTCAAATTAAAAGATATGCAAAATATTGTCAATAAAATGATTGATCAAGGCAAATCTCCAAGAACAACAAAAACAATAAAAGACATACTTTCTCCAGTATTTGAATTTGCTATTAAAAATGATTATATAGAAAAAAATATAGCAAGAGAAATAGAGATACAAAAATTTGATAACAAAAGATATTTTACTATTGATGATGAGGATAGAAATGCTCTTTATAAAGCTATTATTAATTATGAAAATTTAATGATAAGAGCTATGTTTATATTTCTTTTACATGGAAGAAGAAAAAGTGAAGTTCTTACATTAAAATGGGACAATATTGACTTTGCTAATAAAATTTATTTTTTACCTTCAAGCCAAAATAAATCAAGGAAAAACTTACAATTTCCATTAAGTTCTTTACAAATAGAAGCTTTAAAAAGCATTGGAGTAAAAAATAAAGGATATATTTTTATCAAAGAAGATGGAAACCCTTATAAAGATATAAGATGGCATTGGGATAAAATAAATCAAAAATTAAAAACTCCTATTAGATTACATGACTTAAGACATTTAATAGGATATATAGGTATTAATATGGGTATATCTTTAGAAGCCATTGGAGAAACATTAGGACATTCAAGCATAGGAGTTACAAAAAGATATGCAAATATTAAAAATGAAACTATTAATAATACTCTAAATGCTATTTTTAGTAATTTTAAAACTGAAAAACACTAATTTACAATGGTTTTTTAGGTTTTTCGGTTTTTTTGGTTAAGTGTGATTAAAATTTTAAACTATTTTTAGAGCTATTAAGTTTTAAATATTCATCAAGGTCATCTTTTTTAAAAACAAGTTTTTTGCCAATTTTACAAAAAGGAACTTTTCCTAAATTACAATCCTTGTAAAGTTTTGAAGTGCTTATTTTTAAATAATTTGAAGCCTGTTGTACATTTAAATTTTCATCAGTTTTATTCTTGATTAATTCATTTTCTTTTAAAATCTTTTTAAAAATATCTTCAAGATCACTAGCTTTGCAAATTACTATATTATCCATATCCATTATTTTTCCTCATTTTTTAAGTAATAATAAATCGAATTGTTATCAAAACGATCTTTGAGCATGCACCATTTTCCTTTTTTTGCATATTCTTGCAAAAGTTTTCTTGCCTTTTCACGACCAACATATCTTTTGCAATTTCTTAAGACTAGGTTGATTAATTCATTTTGCTTAAAACGACCCATCTTTAAAATCTCTAAAACAGTTTTTATAAACTCTATCTCATAAGAACTCATCTCAACACTATCAAATTCCATTCTTTCTAAATTGCTAAAATTTAAAACTTTGAATGCTATTTTTTCAAGTATAAATCTTCCAAGTTTTTCTGGTCTTAACAAAATAGAATTCATCTCTTCAGTGTATTCACATCTATAGCTAAAATCAGCATAATCAACAATTTGATGACTATCAGAAAAAACTCCGCTTTTATTTAAATGGTGAATAAAAAGCACGGTTCCACCTTTTTTTCGAATTATTTTCTCTTTTGAAAATAAATAATTTGGATCAATAAATCTTCCTATTTTTCTAGTGACACAATTTAAAGAATCAACAATTATAAATACATTGAATTTCTCTTGAATTTTTATTATTTCGTCGCATATGTTTTCAAAATATATGAATTTTTTATCAGAGCATGTTAAATCTATTACAAAAAAACGGTTGGTAAAATTTTCAAGAAGATTTGCGAAACCATATTTTTTTAAACTCGAAAGTCCCATATCTGCATTTATATAAAACACTCTAATTTCATTATCTTTCTTTAAAATTTCCTTGCAAAAATACAAACAAACACTTGTCTTTCCACTACCACTACTACCATAAAGCAAACCCAAAGATTCTTTCGGTATCAAATCTTTTAAGAGCCATGATTCTTGACAAGATTGAAAATTTTCCAATTTCAATGAAAATTTTTTTATGTTTTCCATCTTATAATCCTTTTTTAGAATTATAAATGCTTTTATTAAAAAATATATAATATTTTTATCATATTTGTATAAAAATATTATACTATTTTAATAATTTTTATATAGGATAATTCTATTATGATAAAAGAAAATATTAAGTTTTTAAGAAAACAACGCAAATTAACACAACAAGAGTTGGGCGAAATTTTAAATGTAGGACAAAAAACAGTAAGTATGTGGGAAAAAGGAAATAACAATATTACACTTCCTACAATACTAAAAATATGTGAGCATTTTCAAATTAGTCCAAATGAGCTACTAGCAAATAATTTAGCGGATATGGAGCTACATAGAAATCTTAGAAATTACAATAGACTTACACATGAATTACAGCTAAAAAATGGCTTAAATGATTTTTTAAAATCAAACATTGTAAATATGCAACTTCAAAAAATATCTAAACATATTCGTTCTCTCAAAGGTGTAGGATTTATAGAGAAATTAAGTGAAAGCTGGAGTGGAAATGGAGAGAAAATGCTTTTAATTCTTCTCTTGTTTATTAAACATTTAAACAAGATAGAATTAAGCCGCACAACAATGAGTAAAAAAGATTTTATAAACATGTTAAAGAAATTTAAAATTTCTTTAAAAAATATCAAATTATACTCTTTAATTTTAAGTGAAAAAGACAAAATAAATACCATAGAGTGGGTAGAAAACAACTTAGATGAGATCGATGTAAATGCTTTATTTATTGATTTAAGAAAAGATGTTGAAAAAATAATTATAAATGAGCTTAATTCGTTTAATTATTTAATTTTTAAGGATTAAAACAGATAATATTTGCTGGTTGTTATTTACCAGCTAAAATTTTGCAACAGAATATGAAATCATTCTGTACAAAGATTTGTTAGTTTTTAAAATAACCGTTTTTGCTATTCTTTAATTCTTTATATTGTATTTTGATTGTTTTATTTATGTAATTTTACATAAATAAAAAGTTTTTCAAATTCACAACAAAATCCTTTATGCTATAATAAAAAATAAAATTATATAAGAAAGGATGTAGATGTCTATAAAAATTGAAATTAGTGGATTTGATAAGGATTTTTTGCCTGTTTTTGAGAGTTTGGCTAAAAGCCTAAGAGCTAGTTATTGTTTATTAGAGTATGATATCCCAGATGAGAATAAACAAAGTTCTATGAAAAAAGCTTTAGAAGAAATGAAAAATGGAGAATATGAAACTTTTAAAAACTTTGATGAGTATAAAAGGGCTATGCGTGAAATATGAAATTAGAGTTTTAAAAGAATACAAGAAAAATTACAAGAAGCTAACACTAAAAGAAAAAGATTTAGTAGATGAAATAGTTTATCGCTTATCTAACAATGAAACTCTTGAAAGAAAATACAAGGATCATAAACTAAAAGGTGAATTTAAAGATCTTAGAGAGTGTCATGTAAAACCTGATTTGCTCTTAATTTATCAAAAACAAGATGATAAGCTTATTTTAACCTGTATTAATATAGGTTCTCATAGTGAGTTGTTTTAAATAATTGAAGTTAAATTAATCAAGTTAATAAAATCCATAACTACACATTAAGTCACTTATGTCACTATAAAAAGAAAAAAAGGAAAACACTATGGAAAAATTATCCCAAGAAGAAATACAAAAAGCTATGAGAGAATGTGTAGTAGGTTCTTATACTTATGATCCAGCTAATCCTAATGGCTATTTTCAAGATTTATTTGATGTAGAAAATGAAGTTTTTGCTAAAGATTATGAGTTTATAGAAAAATGTGGTTTAGATGATATGGTAAAACACAAAGAAAGTGATTGTGTTTTTAAAGTTTTTTACAAACAAGATCACAAAGTTAGACTTCTTAGAGTTAGCAATATGCAAGCAATGAATAGTTTTGAAAGCTATAGGGGTATAATGGCAAAAATAATAGGTTTTAAGCCAGAAGATCAAGAGTGATAATAAAAGCAAACAGTTTTTAAGAAGTTTAGTGAATTTTTAGAAGAATATCATATTTTTCCTATAAATTCTAATATTAGGAAAAGAGATATCTAAAAAATTTTATCTCATCTAATGATAATATAATTAATAATATAGCAAATATAGCACTTATTACAAAAGAATATAATAATAAAATCAATAATAAAAATCCAAGCACATATATAAAAGAGTTGCTAAATAAAAAAATACAAGATAATCAACAAGAACAATTTTTTAAAGATTTAGAAACACATTTTATAACAAAAGATATGGTTGAATATTTATTAAATGATGATTTTGAGAATTTTATTATTAGTCGAACAGCTTTAATTTATGATTATATGAAAAACATTACTTAAATTCATAGGATAACTATGTTATCCTAACTATAAAAATATATAAATAAGATATAGTAAAAACTTTAAATAATTTTTATTTTAAGCTTTCTAGCATAAAATTCATCATAGCCCAAATGCTTGAAAGTATAGTTACTGTAGTTGCTACTGCAGTACCTAAAAGCCAATAAAGCGCTTTTTGCTTAGCGCTAGAAATTTGTTCTGAGAATTCAGTTTTAACTTCAGCTATTTCAGTTTTAATTTCAGCTATTTTGGTGTTAATAATTCCTTCTAGTCTTGCAACTTCAGAATAAATTAAACTTTCCAATCTTTTAATCTCTGATTGAAATAAATCTTTACTTACAAGCTCTTGTCTTATTTCTTCTATAGTTTGATTTTTAAGATTTTCAAAATTCAATCTTTGAGTAGTTGCTCTACCATTAACAAGCTCTTCAAAAGCTTTAATTAATTTTTGTGATTGTTCAGGATTAGAAAAAATACTTTCCAATAAAGCTTTAAAACTTTCATTAAGTATATACTCTTTTTGCTGAGCCATAATATTTCCTTGCATATTTAATCCTTTGTCATTATAACACAATTTATGATAGGTTATTTATTCTATATATCAAGCTTTTGTATTTAACTTATATTAAGCTATTTTATACTAGATTGTAGGCATTTTCAATGTTTTTTGCACATATTCACTATATGCAACTTCAACTATAAAAGGCTTATTTGTATCAGTTCTATAAACTTCACAAATTGCAACCAAATCTTGAGTGTATTGCCATTGATTATTCACTAATTTTGGATAGTTTTTAATCTCGCTATAAGAACGAATACCACCAAATTTTCCGCTTTTGTGAGCAATAGCTAAAAAGCCATCTCTACCCACTAAAGGTTCTATTTTTTCAACCCACACATCTTTACCATTTTTTGTAACTTTTGCCCTATGAGGAACAAAAAATACTTGGTGCAAGAAAGGATCTAGATCATATTTAGTTACGACACTAAGGTAATATTTTATTTCTGTTTTATTGATCTTAGTTTCAGCAGGGAAGAAATGTTTTTTAATTAGAGCGATTCTTTCTTTGTTTAATTCTATATTTTGATTTGTATTTATTATTGCTGACATGTTTTTCCTTTTTTTTGATTTGATAATAAAAAAGGAATAGAAAATTATATTGCCCAGGAAGAGAATAAAAAAATCTATTCCCAACTTATAGGGTGTGCTAAGAAGCTAAAATAAAGACTAACTTTTTCTTTCATTAATGTATTTATCGTTAAAATAATGAGCTACTAAAACCAATGTGCCAAAAATAAGAGTGATAGCACCAATTAAAATAGCTATATTATAACCATCCATTCTCTCTCATTTTCTTTCAAAAAAAGATCATTCTTTAAGAAAGATCGATGATAGTGCAACTATCGCTCATTTGCAAACCATAAAGACTATTTACAAATAATCCTACGCCAATAGATTCCATGAATCTTAAGATTGTTTCGCAGGTATTTTTATAAATAATACTTTTTAAAATTTTTATTTATATTATTATCTAGCAATAAAAAATAAAAGCTAAAAGATATAAACATGCTTCTATTATAAAATATCAAAATCAATTATTTTTTATTATTATCGGTTTTTTTATCTTTATCAAAGTCATAAAATGTCACAAATATGGCAACTGCTATTGCAAAGGCTAATACAATATATTGTCCCATTTTATTTCCTTTTTTTGTTATAAAAATTATTAAATTAATATATTATCTAATCAACTTTAAAAATACAATATTATTTTTTAATTATAATATTTCAAAGATCTAGCTTTTATCAACTTTGTATTATATCCATAGTTACTTTGTTGATATTCTTGATATTTATGAAATCTACAAATTTCTACTAAGAATAGTTTAAATAATATATTTGCAGAAAAAATTGTTTATAAGTTATAAAGTCTATTTTTGATATATTCTTTATATTATTAGCTTAGGATTTTTAATGGGTGTAAGCGAAAATACTTTTGAAATTATCTTAGAAAAATTAAAATAAGCAAAATTAAATAATAAAACAAAAGGATAGATATGTTTAAAAACGAAGAATATATAAACCAGAGAAAAGCATTATGGATAAAAAGTTTTGAGGCTTTTAAAGATGATGAAGAATTTCACAAAGAACAGTTAGAGTTTGCTGAAGCAGGAATAAATGATGGATTTGAGGAAGATCAATTATATAAATTAATCCAAAATTGCAAAAATAATACAAAACAAACTTACCCATAAATATTTAAATTGTTTTAGCTAAAAAAACCAATTTCAGATATTATTGATTAATTTGTATATGATTTTAGTCTCTTTTTAAATTTCTTTATGATAAAATCCAGTTTGAGTAACCTTTAAACCGCCAGTGTTTTAGTCTCTTTTTAAATTTCTTTATGATAAAATTTCTTGGATTAGAAAATAAAGGTAAACCTTGTTTTAGTCTCTTTTTAAATTTCTTTATGATAAAATAACTAAAGCGTATGAGTTTGAAGCAAGAAGGTTTTAGTCTCTTTTTAAATTTCTTTATGATAAAATAAGTGGGATAGTGGATATTATTCTTACTTAGTTTTAGTCTCTTTTTAAATTTCTTTATGATAAAATATAGTTTAATCCTTTAAGTTAAATTGTTAAGTTTTAGTCTCTTTTTAAATTTCTTTATGATAAAATAAAAGACTTTTTCAAAATTTAGCTAGGCTAGTTTTAGTCTCTTTTTAAATTTCTTTATGATAAAATCATTAGTGTTTAACCTTACCTTAACTTGCGGTTTTAGTCTCTTTTTAAATTTCTTTATGATAAAATATAATGGTGTTGAAAATGAGTGTGAATCTTGTTTTAGTCTCTTTTTAAATTTCTTTATGATAAAATAGAGAACTAGAGCATTTAGGTATGCAAGAAGTTTTAGTCTCTTTTTAAATTTCTTTATGATAAAATTATGATGAGAGAAAGTCAAGCGATGATAATGTTTTAGTCTCTTTTTAAATTTCTTTATGATAAAATATGCAAGATTTATACGAAAAATATGATATAGTTTTAGTCTCTTTTTAAATTTCTTTATGATAAAATCTAAGTTTAAATTTTATTGTTAGTGATATAGTTTTAGTCTCTTTTTAAATTTCTTTATGATAAAATGGTGATAATAAAAACGGAGAGAGTAAAAAAGTTTTAGTCTCTTTTTAAATTTCTTTATGATAAAATTATTTTACCTATAAGCTATCATAGAAATATGTTTTAGTCTCTTTTTAAATTTCTTTATGATAAAATAATAGAGAAGCTAAAAATTATGATGATGATGTTTTAGTCTCTTTTTAAATTTCTTTATGATAAAATCCTTCATTATTGAATTTTGGAAGTTTATCTGTTTTAGTCTCTTTTTAAATTTCTTTATGATAAAATTTTTTTAGATAAAGAAGACAACGATTATTGGTTTTAGTCTCTTTTTAAATTTCTTTATGATAAAATAATGGTTGTAATAATCCAAACATAGCAATAGTTTTAGTCTCTTTTTAAATTTCTTTATGATAAAATAATTTAATTAATAGCGATGATAAGCTCTATGTTTTAGTCTCTTTTTAAATTTCTTTATGATAAAATAATGGTTAATCAAGGTAAGAAAGTAGATTGGTTTTAGTCTCTTTTTAAATTTCTTTATGATAAAATTACAAAAATATAACAAAGGTGCTTTACTGCAGTTTTAGTCTCTTTTTAAATTTCTTTATGATAAAATTATTTAGGGATTAAAGGATTAAAGGATTAAGTTTTAGTCTCTTTTTAAATTTCTTTATGATAAAATGGCGATACTCCAAATAAACAAGAATATGATGTTTTAGTCTCTTTTTAAATTTCTTTATGATAAAATGAATTTGTATTAAAAAGCGATGGGTTGGAAGTTTTAGTCTCTTTTTAAATTTCTTTATGATAAAATAGATCTTTATCAAATAAAGAAAACTAGGTGTTTTTCTATAGAAAAAAACCTAAAATATGCTATAATTCTTGCTAAAGAAATTTAAAAAGAGACTAAAATAAGTGGTTTTTGGTCATCCACGCAGGGTTACAATCCCTTTAAAACCATTAAAATTCAAATAAACTAGGTTGTATAAACTTAGTTTTTTTCTTTTCTTTACTTAATTTTTCATTACCGTATTTAAATTCTTTACTTTTTTCATCATATTCAAATAAAACTAGATTTTTATCATCATTTATTTTTTCATTAAAAGAAGCTCCGCCTAAAAGAATTTGCATATTGTCAAATTGTTTTTCTGTTATGGTTAAAACCCTTATATTTCCATAAGGTGGTAAAATTTTCTCTATAGATTTTATCGTTGTTTTAGCTGAAGCTGATCCTTTGCAAATTTTCACATACACGCTAAATTGCATCATAAAAAATCCAAGCTTTATCAATGAAGTTCTAAATTTATTTGCATTTTTTTGATCCTTTTTACTTTTTGTGGGCATATCAAACATCAATAAAACTCTCATAAATTTATCTTCTATCATATAAATTTACCATCATCAGCTCATCATCTTCCAATAAAGCGTTTTTAAAATTTTGAACATAGAAATTTATAGCCCTGTTTAAAGGATAAGATTTATTTTCAAAAACCACCTCTTCTTGCAAAATACCAATTAATTTTTGCTTTGTTTCCTTGTCTAAAAATTCACTATCTTTTGTATCTTTTAGCTTAAATACACATAAATCAATCAACGGTCTAAAAACTTCTATCAAATCATCACAAAGATTAAAATCATTATAAATATTATCGTGTTTTATACCCTGCCACGGCAAAAGCCCACTTATACAAACAGCCCTAACGATAAGCGACCTTATAATAGCATAGCCATAGTTTAATCCTGAATTTATAAAACATATATCATTTCTTGCAAAATCTTTGCCAAATAAAGTTTTAAAATATAAAGCAGCTGCAGTTGATTCTAAGTTTTTAGAGTCGTTTAAATTTATATTCTTAGCCATATTTAAAAGTTCTTTGGATTCTTTGGAATGATTGGTAATTTTTAAAATATAAGCTTGATTTGAAATTTTGTTTTTAATAATCTTTTGCCATAAAATTGCTTTTCTTTGCAAACTTACCGCAATTTGTTTTTTAGCTACTTTTGCACTTATAAAATGTCCCAAAAATGGAGAAAAAATTCCATTTATATTATGGGATTCATCACAAGTTAAAAGTATAATTTTGTATTTAGCTAAAGCGCTAAGCAAACTTGAAGTAATACTTGCCTGTAAAGATTCTAATATAACAAAATTAATATCTTTTAGAAAAATTCTAGCCTCTTTATCATCTTGTTTTATTACAAGATGATTTAATTCAAGACTTAGCTTTGCTTGATTTGCGATCAATACGCTTTTAAAAGCTTCATCATAAGCCATTTTTTTTACTTGATTTTAAAGAGATATTTTCTCTTGGTTGAAAATCTGCTTTTATTTTATCTCCAAGAGGGGTTATAATGTATTTTTCAAATACTTTTAAATTTTGAATCCCTAAATTTTCAACCTTAACACTTCCTTCTTTTGCATTAGAAAATAATAATTTTTGATTAGGTGTTAAATTTTCAAATTTATTATCGTGTTTTTCAACACAAATACTAGATGTACTGATACCAAAACCATTATAATAAGCAAATTCAGCTTCTTGCATATCTTTTTTCTGTAACAGAATTAAATCATTTTTATACAAAGAAAAACAAAATTCATAACTTCCATCTATTTCTTGCCATTGCTTTGGATTGTTATTTTTATCTTTACCAATGACCACTATTTTATTTGGCAAAATTCCTAAGGCAAAATCCATAGTATAAATAGGTATAGCATAAAATTTGTTTTGTTTTTTGAAGATATCAACCCTTACCATAGTATCATTTTCAACATATTTTGTACCTATTTTCCTTATTTTTCCACAGTCTAATGCTATATTTAAACCTTCTTTAGAATTATATTTTTTAATCATTTCATCTTCAGAATAAAAAGTTTCTTTGTGCAAAGCACCTCTTGCTCTTTTTCTAGGTGGTTTTGAAACAAATATTTCATCGATTTTACTTAAAATTTTTTCTCTAAACCCTTCAAAAGGTTCAAAAAATTTAACTTGATGTTTATAATTATCACTTGTAAGCTCTTTAGCGTAAAATCTTGCTTTTAGAAGCTCTTGATTTTTCCTAAAATCTGAAAAAGCTTTTATGATTGAGTTTGTACTATAAGCAACTATAATCGCATCAAGTGCATGATGAAGATGATTATTTCTATCTTTTTTATCAAAACCCCAAGTATGTCTTAAAACGGATGTGAGCATACCATTGACAGTTTGAACGTGGATTTTACTTCCTTTTTCCCCGCTTTTTAAATTTATATTTTCATTTTCATTTAAAGGTAAAAAATTTAAATACTCTTTTGTATATTTAGTTATTAAAGTCGCAATATATCTTGTGTCATTTAAATTTCTATCAATAAAATCTTGTTGTTGTTTATCTTTGAAATTTTCATCTAAAATTTTATTTTTCTTTTTATAAGGAAGATTTTGAACTAGTGTTTGAATTTTGCTCCATTTTTCTATGTTTTTTCCAAAAGCTTCAAAAGGTGTTTTGTTAAGTTTCTCTTGATTTTCTTTGGTAAAAACCAAAACTTTATTCATAAATGAATCATCAAAACTTCTTGAGTAAGGATATATATGATCAACTTCTAAGGCTTTTTCATCTTTTAAATGTTCTATGGATATTTTCTTGCCACTGTAAACACAAATTTCTTTTTGTTCTTTCCATAGTTTTAATTTTAAAATATTTTTAGCACTTGCCTTAAGCCCTATGTTTTCACACTCATTTAAAGCCCAAGCATTAACAGCTTGATTTTCTTTTTGTTCTTTTTCTATTTTTTCTCTTGCTTTCTTGCTAAGTCCTATATCTCTTGCTAATTCTAAATGAATTTTATGTACTTTGCCATATTTTTTAAGCAAAGCATTTAAGACCTTTCTATACTCACTTATAGCTCTATTAACAATAGGGTTGCTAAGCTCATGTACAAATATACTATTGCAAAAAGCTGGAAGGAAATCATGTTTTTGGTTGGTTGTTTTTGGTTTTAAATTTGCAATCTCGCATGCTTCATCATATCTTTTTCCCTCTCTCATCAAAGGAAGTATCATACTAAGTGCTTTAAAACTGAGATTAATATAATCATTAAATTCAATTTCGAGTAAATTATTGATTTGCTCATTGCTTAAATTATATTTTTCTAAAGCAGTTTTAAGCTTAACATTATCTTTTATTAAAGTAATATGCGTAGATATTTGATCTAACTCTTGTCTACTAAGAGAGTGTTCCCCTAAAGCTTTTTTAAATTCTACTAATTTTCTAAAATCAATTAATTTTGCATTTTCAGCATTTTCTTTATCATATTTAAGACTTTTAAAACTAATACTTTCATGCAAATTAATACAAGATCTAAATTTTTTATATGTAATACTTCCTTTATCTAAAATGAGATTTAAAACTTCATCTATTGTTTGAGTTGATACAATCTCTCCGCTTATTTTTTCCAAACTTTTTATTTCGTTAATAATCTTAGTTAAAGCCACGAACTCCCAAGTACTATATGAATTTTTGCAAGCTCGCTTTTCTTCCTCAAAAAAAGCACAAGCTCCTACTAAATGTGAAAAATCTTTTAAAGGTCTTTGAAAAAATGCAACTTTAAGAATCTCATTTATAAAATCTTCACTATAGTTATAGCCGAATTCTTTTTGTTTTTCTAAGATAAGCTTTAGTTCTTTTTCTAAATCACTTGCTAAAATACAATTATTGTAATTATCTTTGGTATTGCGAATCTTGATGAAATTTTTAGTGTTTTCTTTATATTTTTGGAAAAATTCTTTATAAAAATATTCTCCAACGCTTTGATAATTTTCTAATTTCAAAGCATTATTTTTTAAAGCACTTAGAATTTTTCCTTTTTCGACGTCGTTTGATTTTTTTTCGTTTTTGTTCATGTAGCCACGATGTTTTGCTATATGCAAAATCACTCTTGCTAAATCTTTAGCTTCTAATTTCTGAGTCAATGCTTTATATCTTAGTTCATAAATGCTTGTTAGCTTTCCTTCGTAAGCTTTTGGCAGATCTCCATCGTTTGCTATATAATCTTTGTAGTTTAATTTTAATTCTTTTGCAAGAATATGCTTTATAGCAATTAATCTCAACTTTCTTCTTTTAAGGCGTTTTCTAGAACTTCTTGCATTGCGTCTAGGCAAGGCTAAAGATTCCTTATTTTTCGGATTTTCAGCTTTTGTAAATATCCTAACTCCGCAATCTTTTAACTCATCGTTTTCTACAAAAGCCCAGCCTATAGAATTAATTCCTATATCAAAACCTATAACTTTCATCTTTTAATCCTTAAACAAGCATTTATGTTTTATTATAAATTTACAAAAAATAATGTAAAAAAACACTAAAAACAAATAAAATCATTCTTATTTTTGTGAGAAAACATTTTGATAAAAGATAAACAATAATTTTGTAATGAAGCGAATTTGGAAGAAAATAGAAGTTTAAAAGAAGATTTCTAATTATTATAAAGATTTATTTTTTTACAGATCTTAAAGGATTTAATGCAAGATATGTCTAAGTGGCTAGTAATTTGCAATACTTCTTGTCACATTTAGCCTTAAATTATAAAACTCCATTGCAATATGTTTTAAAAAAAGATAGTAAAAAGTGCTAAATATTATAGATAGATATACTATGTGGATTTTTAAAAATAAAATTGCTATAATACACAATCGTCACGGCAAGTAAGATCCGTTCGAGCTTGCCAAAATTACACAAATAATAACTAAACACCACTTCCTTAACATAATCTAACAAAACAAGCTTATAAATCGATTTTAATTATTTAATGCTAGGTTGATATTGCTTTATAGTAGATTTTTGATTTTAGGCTTGTTTTTGTTTATATTTGGCGGTATTTAATTGCAATAAAATCTTTATAATATTTTCAAAGTCTTCAATATCTTCATTTAATAAAGCACATTTATTGCTTAATATGGCATATTTATAAGCATTGATAATATCTAAATCGGGATATTTTTCTTGTAAGCTTTTTATTTTACTTGATTGCTTTACTCTAGCAAGTTTTGATTTATAGAGATTTTTATATTTATCATAAAGTGAAGAGCTAATGCCAATTAAAGCACCTTCATTTTTGGTTTTGTTAAATACTTTTAAGACAAATTTGATACAGCCATTTTTTCTGTTAATGCGTCTTGTATCATAAGGATTTTTTAAAGAATATTTAGTGCAATTTACTACCCAAGTGTGAATTATTTTTTCTAATCTATCGCTTTTGTTTTGCGTAGGAGTTTCATCTAGTTTTATCTCATCTTTAGGATTATCAGCAGATACAGTTTTTTTGAAAAATATATTTTTAAACACAGAATAACTTGCCTTTTTTAACAAAAATTTATAATATTTTATCATACAAAAATTACAAAATCATAACATTTTCATTTTTTAAAAAAACACAGAAAATCTCAAAAAAATACTAAAGGTAACGAAAACATATAATCTAATACTTACGAAGTAATGTATTGCAAAAACGATTATTTTTAACAAAAATGACAAATTTTATAAAAATCTATAAAAAATACACCAAAAATTTATCAAAATATACGAAATATATACTTTTTAGGCTAAAGGTAACGAAAACGACATATCTGCTTAGCATGGTGTAGTGATTATTTTAAAAATTAGAGTATTTTATACGAAATATATACTTTTTTACATTAAAGGTAATGAAAATGGTATATCTGCTTAGCATGGAGTAGTGATTGTTTTAAAATGGGCTATTTTTTGATAAATTTTAACCTATAAAACTCCAAAAAGAAAGCTTTAAAATACAGCTTAAAATTTCCATTTTACTAAACTTTTTATCAAAACAAAAAAGGTAAGATTTTTTGAAAAAATTAACTTGTATTTTTTGGATATTTTTTTCATAACTCTTTAAAAAAATGAAGATATATTTTAAGAAAAAAATGAGAGTATTTTTAAGCTAGTGATCCAACTAAAATAAATTTCATTTTTATAAAAAATAAAAAAGATAAAATCAGATTAATTTTTATTTTAATATCAATTATGATCACCTTCTTATAAATTAATAAAATATAAAAAGGATCATAGCTTAAGCTAATCGCTAGCTTAAAAATACTAAGTGATATAATTTTATAATAATTTTAAATTAAAATAATTTTTTTTATATTTTTGATAAAAAGATTAAGATGTATATAAAATAATATTTGCTTAATCCTAAAAGCAAAAAACCGAAAAAGCTGAGAAACCATTATTTTACCAATACTAATAATTATAAAATTTCATATGTTTTAATGGTTTAACTAATTTTAAGCCTTATGAATAAAACAAATACATTAATGTATTTAGTTTTATACTGTCTTCTTTTAATAAAAAAAGAAATAGAAAATGAATTAGCAATTGAATATAAAAAAGGTAAAATGTATTTTTTATTTTATTCTTTTTTTAAATATTTTTATAAAAGTCAATTTCTTTTTTAGATTATAATGGTAAATTATATTATTTTATATGGAGTGTTAAAAATTAATTTTTGAGAAAAAAACCGCTACCAAAACCGCTCCCTGAGTTTTTTAAAAATTTTAGAAAGTAGCTTCAAAGCATGGTGGTGCGGATGAAAGGACTTGAACCTTCACGCATTGCTGCACCAGATCCTAAGTCTGGCGTGTCTGCCAATTTCACCACATCCGCAAAAGTGGTACGCTCAAGAGGATTCGAACCTCTGACCTACGGCTTAGAAGGCCGTTGCTCTATCCAGCTGAGCTATGAGCGCAAAAAAATAAAAGTAACAATAGGCTTATGGTGCGCCCGATAGGAATCGAACCCATAACCTACAGATCCGAAGTCTGTCGCTCTATCCAGTTGAGCTACGAGCGCTGATGGGGTGAGTGATGGGAATCGAACCCACGACCCTCAGGACCACAATCTGATGCTCTAACCGACTGAGCTACACTCACCATTTATAAAAATGGTCGGGGTGAAAGGATTCGAACCTTCGGCCCCTTGGTCCCAAACCAAGTGCGCTAACCAGACTGCGCTACACCCCGATGTATAAAAATAAAGCGTTATTTTACATAAAAAAATATTAAAAGTCAAGATAAACAAGAATATTTAGCATAAAAAATGCTAAATATTTTAAGAATTATTTGTTTGTTTTTTTTGTGAAATAATGTTTAAAATTTCAACTACCAAAGAAAAGGCCATAGCTACATAAATATAGGCCTTATCTATATGAATATCAAAACTTTCACATACTAAAACAAAACCTATCATTACTAAAAATGCCAAAGCTAAAATTTTAATGCTTGGATATTTTTCTACAAAATCTGCAATTGGCTTAGAAGCAAAAAGCATTACTAATACTGCAATAATAACAGCAATAATCATAATCTCTATATCTTGAGCAATACCCACAGCAGTAATAACACTATCTAGAGAAAATACTATATCTATCACAGCTATTTCAGCAACTACAATCCAAAGTTTATTGCTGATTTTTATATTACTTTGACTTTCCTCTTGATGTGTTATACTTTCTTTGATTTCTTTGATAGATTTAACTATCAAAAACAAACCTCCAAGCAAAAGCACCAAATCCCTACCTGAAATTTCATTGCCTAATATACTAAATAAAGGTGTAACAAGTTTCATAACCCAAAACAAAGACAATAACAATAAAATTCTAGTAATCATCGCAAAAGCAAGGCCTAAAACTCTACCCTTATCTCTATGTTCTGGTGGTAATTTAGAAACCAAAATAGCCAAGAAAATGATATTATCAATCCCTAGCACAATCTCTAAAGCTGTAAGCGTAAGCAACACTACCCACGCATCCACACTAAAAATCCACTCAAACATTTAACTTCCTTAAAATAAAAAGCGTAATTATAATGATAAAAAATTAATCATTTTCAAAAATTTCAACAATAGTTGCAGGTAAAATTTCATACTCTAATTTATGAATTTTATCTTCAAATTCTTCAAAGCTTAGTTTAGCTTTTTCAAACGCCTTTTGAGCAATGATTTTACCACCATCAAGCTCTTCATTAACCCAATGCACGCTAACACCCGCAACTTTCATATCGCTCTCATAACTTTCTTTGATAGCATGAGCACCTTTAAATAAAGGAAGCAAAGAAGGATGAAGATTAACAGCTTTTATATTTTGAGTGAAAATAGGACTTAAAATTCGCATAAATCCTGCTAAGATGGTCAGATCTGCTTGACTTTCTTTTATAATTTTTACTAATTCTGCATCAAATTCTTCTCTTGAAGTAAATTTTTCATGCTCTATAATTTGAGTATTAAGGTTATATTTTAAAGCTCTTTGTATACCATAAGCTTCTTTTTTATTGCACACGCATAAAACCACTTCAAAGGTATTTTTACCAAAAGTTTTTTTATGTAATTTTGCTAAAATATTTTCCAAATTACTTCCATTACCACTAAATAAAATTGCTAATTTTATAAGCATTTTAACCCCTTTATCAATTTTAAAGCATCAAAACTAATTTTGTTTTTCTTATAATTTTTAGCTACTAAAGCATGAGCTAATACTGCATTTTTAGCAGCTTCTAAAGCATTAAATTTAGCTCCAAGCAAAGCTGCTATCATACCACTTAACACATCCCCACTTCCACCTTTTGCTAAAGCTTCATTGCCACAATTTACTATAAAAAATTTTTCTTTTTGAGCAATAATAGGATTAGCTCCTTTTAATACCAAAACACATTGAAATTTAGAACTAAACTTTCTTGCATAAAAAAAGCGTTTGTTTTGAATTTCTTCTACGCTTATATCCTCATTAAAACAAAGTTTTAAAAGCATACAAAATTCTTTAGGATGAGGGGTTAAAACAACATCTTCTCTAGCAAGATATGAAAGTAAATTTTCACTTTGAAAGCAATTTGCGTCTAAAACTAAAGGAATGTTTTTTAATCTTTCATCTTTTAAAATACTTAAATCATCAAGTCCCATACCTATAGCAGCTGCATTTATTTTGCTTTCAATATCATCTTTTAGCACAATCAAAGGTGAAAAACTTTCTTTAGCCACTAAAGATACAAGTCCTGCTCCAAATTCTAAAGCACCAAGTCCTGCTAGAGTACCTGCACTTTTATTTGCAAAAATATAAATATGGCCAAAATCGCCTTTATTTGAGTTAATCTTTTTTGTAATAAGTTTTAAATCTTTTTTTTCTAGTAAAAAACTTGAAGTATTTTGCATATAAGGTTTTAAACCCAAATTCGCAATTTTAATTTTACCTGCAAATTCTTTTGCAAAATCTTCTAATAAAATTTCTTTAATCACTCCCATGCAAAGAGTGTAATCAGCCTTAAAACATAGCTCTTGTCCAAGCCCGCTAGGAACATCACAAGCTATTTTTAAAGCCTTACTTTTAGCAATTTTTTTAAAAATTCTTTGCAAATTTTCATCTAAAGCTTTATTTAAACCACTCCCAAAAACACAATCAACAATGATGTCAAAATCTTTAAATTTAGGTTCTTTTTTTAAAAATTTAAAACCTATATTTTTTAAAATTTGCTCTTGCTTGATAAACATTGTATTTTTTTTATATGGCATAACAAAAGCAAAAGCTTTTTTTAAATGCCTTATAGCCACAAGTCCATCAGCTCCATTTCCACCAGTACCGAGCAAAAATAAAATTTTGGCATTTTTTATGTTTTTACTTTTTTTCTTAATCAAATTTGCAAGCTCTATGCCTGCATTTTCCATCATTAAAAACTCATCCAAACCTTTTTCAATAAGTTTTTTTTCATAAGAAATATTATCTTTAAATACTGCTTTCATCGCTCATCTCACATTTTATAAATTTTTGAGTTTTAGCGCCTAGCTCTTTAAGCTTTATCACTCTTGAAGCGATATTTCCACTTCCATGAGTAAGCTTTGTTTGCATATTATCTACATTTGTGTTTAATCTTTTAACATTTTCTTTGATTTTTTCAAAATCATCCAAAACGCCTGCAAATTTATCATGAAATTTACCCAGTTCATCAAAAGCTTTTAAGATATTTTCATTACTTTGTATATTTTTCCATGAAATATTTATAGTATTTAATGCCATAAAAAGAGTGTTTGGTGTAGTTAAATAAACCTTTTTTTTGTAAGCGTATTGATAAATTTCAAGATCTACATTTAAAATCAAATCTAGAATATTTTGATAAGGTATAAAAAGCAAAACAAACTCATAAGTGTGTTTATCATACTGCATATAAGGCTTTTTAGCTAACTCATCAATCCTTGATTTTAGATTATAAGCCAAATCAAGACAGGCATTTTTACTAATATCTTCAAAACTAAAATCACTTGGTAGAGAAAATTTTGCATCTATAACTATACTTTTTTGTTTATCTAAAAACACAACCGCATCAGGAATGTAAGTTTTACCCTCATCTTGAAATCTCTCTTGCAATTTATACTGCACACCCTCTACTAAACCACTATTTTCTAAAACTGATTTTAGTTGTAATTCTGCAAAATTACCACGAATTTTTTTATCTCCTTTTAAAATTTTAGCTAGCTTATCTGCATTTTCTCCCATATTTTGACTAAATTTAAACATATGATCAATTTGTGTTTTAATGCTAACTTCATTTTGACTGAGTTTTTCACTATATTCTTTAACACTTTTTTTCACAGGCAAGAAAATTTCTTCTAAGATTTTTTTTGTATCTTCATTGAGCATAAGTTTGTTTTGATTTAAAATACTAGCATTTTGTTTTTGGAAATTTTGCTCTAGCTCTTGTTTTAATCCCGCCAAACTTTGTTTATATTTTTCTTCTAATTTTATTAAGGTTTGAGTGTATTCTTCTTTTAAATTTGCACGCTCTTTTAAATGCATATTTAAAAGTTCTTGTTGAGTTTGTTCTTTTTGTGCTAATTTTGCCTCTAAAGCTTCATTTTTAGATAAATACGATATTTTTTCATCTAAAAGTTTGGAATTTTTTTCCATAAGTGCAGTTTTTTCAAACTCTAAATTAGAAAGTTGATTTTGCAAAGTCATATTGTTTTGATTTAAAAATTCTAACTTTACTTTTTCTTTCTGACTTTTAAATACCACCCATACAAAAGCTAAAATTACAACAGCCAAAAAAGCTATTAAGATATTTTCCATTTTTAAGCCTTTGCTTTTTCAAGGAAATAAATATTTTTCTCATTTGCTTCTTTAAATTGTTTCATCTTTGGTAAAAGTTCTTTCATCAAAGCTTTGAAATTTTTAAAGCCGAAATTTTGTGGAATAAAATTTGCATGTTTTCTGTTCATATTGGTACGAATTTGAGCATATTCTGCGCGACCTTTTTCTTCTATCAAAGCCTCTGCGATATTGATTAAATCTTTGATATATTCTTTTTCAATTATGACTTTTGTTTTTGATTTATCTTGATCTAAATAAAAGAATTCACTAAAGGAATTCACATAAGATTTTACAGCTTGCTTTAAACCCATGCCTATAACTTGTTTTTTATTTTCTTTTAGCTTCTGTATCAAACTAGTATAATCACTATCGCTTGATACAATAACAAAAATATCAATATCTTTTTCATAAAAAACACTCATAATATCAGTAATTAAATACATATCACTTGAATTTTTATTAGCTAAAAAATTAAATTGTTGCATAGCAATGATAGAATATTGTGCGATTTGTTCTTTCCAATTTTGTATATTTTTTTGAGTCCAATCTCCATAAATTCGCTTTATAACAATTTCTCCATAATCAGAAGCAATACCAAAAATCGATTTTGCGTATTTTGAAGGAATATTTTCCGCATCTATAAAAATTGCTATGCTTTTATTTTCCATTTTTGCTCCTAAATATTTCTCATTCTAAAACTTAATGCTTTTAAAATATGAGTTTTTAAAATCAACTCACTTTGCTCTAAATCTGCAATGGTTCTTGCTACTTTTATAGTTTTATTTACCCCTCTTTGAGAAAGATTATATGAATTTATAGCCTTTTGCAAAATTTCATTAGCAGAAGAGTCTAAAATACAAAATTGTTTCATCTGCTCATCATTTAATTTAGCATTAAACTCTTCTTGCTGTCTTTGTTTTTGAAATAAAAATCCTTTAAATACCATCTCGCTCATTTGCTCTGATGTTAAACTCATTTTATCCTTATGTGAAATTTCATCCATAGCTACATAAAGATCAATCCTATCTAAAATTGGAGATGAAATTTTGTTTTTATATTTTTTTATTTCTATTTCTTGACAACGACAATTTTGATTTTTAGAAAATAAATTTCCACAAGGACAAGGATTTTGCGCACAAGCAAATAAAAATTTAGTTTCATAAATCACTTTGGTATTAACTCTTGAAATAAGAATTTTAAAATCCTCTAATGGCTCTCTTAAACTTTCTATGATTTGTTTTGAAAAATGAGGAAACTCATCAAAAAACAAAACTCCTCCATTTGCAAGTGCTATTTCTCCTATCTTGGCATTTTTAGTTCCTCCGCCAAAAATACTAGCTCTAGTACTTGTATGATGAGGACTTCTAAAAACCCTACTAGCGCTAAAATCATCATCTAAAGAATTTAATGACTTATAAGCGTTTTGAGCTAAAATTTCTTTCAAGCTTTGCGGTGGCATGATAAAAGGAAGTCTTTTAGCACACATACTTTTACCGCTACCTGGACTACCTTCAAATAAAATATTATGCATTCCTAAAGCTGCTATTATACAAGCAAATTTAGCATTTTCTTGGCCTTTAACTTCCTTAAAATCATAAGGAAAGCTAGTGTTTTTTATATATTTTTCCCCATTAAATTTTATAGCATTTTCAAATAAAGGATGCGCATTGCATATATGATAATTCTCATATTTTTTTTCTTTAAAAAAATCTACAGCCTGGGCTAAATTTTCTAAAGCATAAATTGTTAAATTAGGTATCATTGAAGCTTTTTGTGCTATGGCTTTTGGTACTACTACTTTAGCATTTTGTATTTTTGTACTTAAAAAAAGCAAGATAGAAAATAAACTAGCAGTGCTTTTTATACTCCCATCTAATCCAAGTTCTCCAAAAACAAAAAAATCATCTAAAATTTCTTTTTGAAATAAAATCAAAATTGCAATAGCTAAGTCAAAATGAGAACCATTTTTAGGAATATCCGAAGGACTTAAGTTGATAGTAATTTTTTGTGCTGGAAAGCTAAAATTCTGACTTAACAAAGTTGCTTTAATTCTTTCAGTGCTTTCTTTGATGGTAGAGTTTGCAAGACCCACTATGCTAAAGCCTGGCAAACCTCTTGTGAAAGTTGATTCTACATCGATGATATCAAGTTCTGTAGAAAAACTTGCACATTTTAGCTTTTTCATTTATTCTTTTTGGATTTTTTCTTAAAGTCTTTATCAAATTTTTGACGCTTTAAAAAAGAAAGTTTTTCTATAAATAAATGTCCATCAAGATGATCAACTTCATGTTGGATAGCCACTGCTAAAAAATCATGTGCTTGCAAACTTTGTGGCTTTCCAAACCTATCTTGATAGTCAAGTTGTATATTTTTATAACGCATTACATCTTCATAAAAACCTGGTATACTTAAACAACCCTCATTACAAGAAATTCTTTCATCATCTAAAGGTGTTATAATGGGATTGATGATTTCTAAAAGAGTTTGTTTGTCTTCTTTTTGCTCACCTTCTTCATCACCAATATCTACAAGTAAAGCTCTAATTGGCACATCAACTTGGATAGCTGCCAAACCTACACCTTTATTAGCTATCATTGTTTCATACATATCATCTAAAAGTACATGTAAATCTTTATCAAAATTTTCTACTTTTTTTGATTCTAAAAATAATCTTGGATTAGGATAGGTAATTATCTTTCTTATCATTTTTCTTTTTCCACTATTACAAAAGGTTCTAAATTTTTTCCCGAGTCTTTTAAAGCTTCAATGCATTTTTCTATTAATTCTTCACCTTTGCTGTCACTATTAACTGCACTAATAGCAACCTCCACATCTGCCTCTATTTCTTTATCTGCTAAGAAAAAATTTGAATTTTCTAAGGATTCTAAAATTTTATTGCATATTTCTTGTGCTTTTTCTAAATTAGTATGAGAGATCATTATAGCAAAAATATTATTTCCACAATGTGCTACTATATCACTTGAAGAAACATTTTTACTAAAAATTTTACAAACACTTTTTAAAAAGGCATTTTTCTCTTTTTGAGTATAAGTTTGCTCTAAAATTTCCTCTTTTACTCTAAAGAATATCAAAGAGGTATAATAATTATATTTAGCATTACTCTCTATGCTTTTTTCCAAATTTTCTAAAAAATATTTTTTATTAAAAACTCCAAATTTAGAGTCAAAATCACTCTGCTCTTCTATATGTTTATAAGTCTGTCTAACCTCATCAAAATTTTCTTTAATCTCATCTGAATACTTATCTAAAATGCTAGAAAATCTTGAAAGGTCTGTTTCAAGGGCATGGATTACATTAGAAACAGCTAAATTTCCTGTACTAATAGCAAGTTCTGAATTACGCCTTTTTAGCATATCTTTAACTGTTTCAAGATGCCTATAAATCATGGCAATATATTGCAATAATGCCGAAGTAGAATTAAAACTTTTCTTTATTTCTTGTTCTATATTTGCACGCTTAAGACCATCATCATTTTGCTCAAATTCCATAATCTCACCAACTTTTTTCTTAAAAGCTCCTGGACGCTCTTCAAGCATTTTTTGAAAATAAACCCCATAATTAGTAGGAGTTGGAGGCACATTATCTTTTACAAGTTCAGTTAAAATAGATTTCGCAAATTTCTCAAATTCGCCTCCACTAATTTTTTGAATTTTTGGAGCTTCTTTGGCTGGAGTTGGATCGCTATTTAAATTTAAATCAGCAAATAAATCATCATCTAGCATTGCTTTGTTTCCTTATTTAAAACTTTTTTCCAAAACCTTATCGATTAAGCCATATTCCTTAGCCTCTATAGCACTCATAAAAAAATCTCTATCGGTATCTTTTTCTATTTTAGAAAGTTTTTGATTAGTATTTTTTGCCAAAATATCATTTAAAATCGCTTTTAATCTTAGAATTTCTTTTGCCTGAATTTCTATATCTGTTGCTTGTCCTCTTGCACCACCTAGTGGTTGGTGGATCATAATTCTTGAATTTGGCAGAGCAAATCTTTTCCCTGGAGCACCACAACTAAGCAAAAATGCACCCATAGAAGCAGCTTGACCAATACAAATAGTACTTACATCAGCTTTAATATAATTCATCGTATCATAAATACTAAATCCACTTGTCACAACCCCACCTGGTGAGTTAATATAAAGATAAATATCCTTTTGAGGATCTTCAGCTTCTAAAAACAAAAGCTGTGCCACGATAGAAGCAGCAAGATCATCATTGATCTCACCACTTAGCATGATAATCCTATCTTTTAAAAGTCTTGAGTATATATCATAACTTCTTTCGCCTCTGCTTGTTTTTTCAACTACATAGGGTATATATGAACTCATTATTTTTCACTTTCTTTTTCGGTTTTCTTTTTATCATTTTTTTTAAAAATATCAGCAAAAAGTTTTTCTTCAATTAAAGACATTTTAATGGCAGGTAATGCACCTTGCTTTTTATAATTATCTAAATGTTCTTGTGGGTTAAAACCATATCTATAAGCTTCAAAATAAATTGCTTGGATTAATTCTTGATCGCTTACTGTAACATTTCTAAGTTTTGCTAGCTCGTCTATAATGAAAGTTAATTTTACGCTTTTTTGCGCATCTTCTTTGAAACTCTCTCTTTTTTCTTTATATTTAGCCTCATCTTTAAATTCTTTTAATTCCTCTTCGCTTAAAGTTCTTAAAGAGCTTCTAAATTGCATATCTGTTTCTTGCTCTACTATATTTCTTGGCAAAACAAAGTCAAACTTAGCTACTAAAGCTTCTGCAAATTGATTTTTAAGCTCATCATTAATAAGTTTAAAGATTTTTTCATTTTTTAGTTGTTCTTTTAATTTTGCGTCTAATTTTTCAACACTTGGCTCTTTTTCTTCAGGAAGTAAGTTTTTTAAAAGCTCTTCATTTAATTCAGGTAATTTAAGTTCTTGAATTTCATGAATTTTTACTTTAAATACCGCATCTTTTCCTGCTAAATGTGCTGCACCATATTCTTTTGGAAAAGTTACATTAATATCTTTTTCCTCACCTGCTTTTAAACCAATCATACCTTCTTCAAATCCTGGTATAAATTGTTTTGAACCAATCTCTAAAACATAATTTTGAGCTTTTCCGCCATCAAAAGCTTTACCATCAACAAAACCCTCAAAATCAAATTTAGCAAAATCGCCTTCTTTTAAAGCCCTTGTCTCTTTAATCGTTTCAGGAGTAGCAAATCTTTTTAATAATTCTTCTTTTTTTGCATCAATTTCTTTTTGAGTTACTTTTGGTGTATTATAAGTTGGAATTAGTTCTTCATATCCATCTAATTTTACTTCTGGCTTAAAAGATAATACCATTTGAGCTTCAATATCGCCATCTTTTCTATCAAATTTTTCAAAATATGGCTCACCTACTAAATCTTTAGCCTCTTTTTTAACTTCTTTTAAAGCACCATCTACAGCATTTCTTAAAAGATCTTGCTCCGCATCTCTTGTAAGCTCTTTTTCATATCTTTTAAGTATAGCAGCAACAGGAACTTTTCCTGCTCTAAAACCATCCATTTTCATAGTTTTAGACGCTTTTTTAGCTAATTTTTCAACTTCTGTTTTAATAGCTCCTTGAGCAATTTTCACAGTAGCATTTGCATTTGCAAAATCAATTAGTTTTGCTGTAACTTCCATAATATTTTCCCTTTTTAAATAAAATTTCTTGATAATATACCAAAATTTTCCTTATCACTTTATATAAAAATAAAAATATGTTAAAATTTTAATTTTTGATGGAGAAAAAATGCAAGAAAAATTTGAACAATCAGTAAAAAATATGTTAGAAATTATCGGGGAAAATCCGCAAAGAGAAGGACTTTTAAAAACCCCTACAAGAGTTTTTAAAGCTTTTGAATTTTTAAATAGTGGTTATAAACAAGATCCAAAACAAATACTAAATGATGCCTTATTTGAAAGCTCAAACAACGAAATGGTTTTAGTAAGAGATATAGAATTTTATAGTCTTTGCGAGCATCATCTTTTACCTTTTTTTGGGCGCGTACATGTTGCGTATATACCGGATAAAAAAGTCGTAGGTCTTAGTAAAATTCCACGCCTTGTGGAAGTTTTTGCAAGACGCTTGCAAATTCAAGAACAACTCACAGAACAAATCGCAGAATCTTTAATGGAACATGTAGGTGCAAAAGGTGTTGGAGTAGTTATTGAAGCAAGACACATGTGTGTTGAAATGCGTGGGGTGCAAAAAGCAAATTCTACTACTAGCACTTCAGCACTAAGAGGTAGCTTTTTAAAAAGTGAAAAAACAAGAAAAGAATTTTTCACTTTAATTAACTCGGCAAAACAGGTTAGATTTTAATGGGTTTAGAAAAACTTCGTAGTAAAATTGCTTCACAAAATCTTGCTAGTGTTTTTGGTCAGATTACTAAAATTTCAAGTACTAGTATAGAAATAAATGGCTTAAAAACTAGCATAGGTGATATCATTAAAATAGTTTCTAGTGAAGATGAGAGTAAAGAAGCTATGGCTATGGTGGTAGAAGTAGATGAAAATTTAAGCTATTTGAGTCCTTTTGGTTTTGTGGAAGGTTTTAAAATAGGCGATCGTGCTTTTATTAACGATGCAGGTATGCAAATAGGAGTTAGTGATGAACTTTTAGGAAGAGTAGTCGATCCTTTTATGCGACCAAAAGATGGTAAAGGACCTATTGAGGCAAGTAAATTTATGCCTATTATGCGAGCACCTATTGATGCAATGAAGCGAGGTTTGATAGAAGAAGTTTTTCCAGTAGGTGTTAAAACAATAGATGCACTTTTAACTTGCGGGGTAGGACAAAAGCTTGGGATTTTTGCAGGAAGTGGGGTTGGTAAATCAACTCTTATGGGTATGATAGTGAAAAATTCCAAAGCTCCTATTAAAGTTATAGCTTTAATAGGAGAGCGCGGTAGAGAAATTCCTGAATTTATACAAAAAAATCTTGGTGGTAAACTTGATGATACTGTCATCATCGTTGCAACAAGTGATGATAGCGCGCTGATGAGAAAATACGGAGCATTTTGTGCTATGAGTGTGGCTGAATATTTTAAAGAACAAGGTAAAGATGTGTTATTTATCATGGATAGCGTAACGCGTTTTGCTATGGCTCAAAGAGAAATAGGTCTTGCCCTAGGTGAACCACCTACAACAAAAGGTTATCCGCCAAGCGTTTTAAGTCTTTTACCTCAGCTTATGGAAAGAACAGGAAAGGAAGAAGGTAAAGGCACCATAACAGCTTTTTTTACCGTGTTGGTTGATGGGGATGATATGAGTGATCCAATAGCTGATCAAAGCAGATCTATCCTAGATGGGCATATAGTGCTTAGTCGCGAACTCACTGACTTTGGAATTTATCCACCTATAAATATACAAAATTCAGCCTCAAGGGTTATGGGGGATATTATCAGTGATGAACATAAGCTAGCTGCTAGAAAATTTAAGCGTTTAAATTCTTTGCTTAAAGAAAATGAAGTGCTATTGCGTATTGGTGCTTATCAAAAAGGCACCGATAAAGAACTCGATCAAGCTATTGCTAAAAAAGATTTTATGCAGCAATTTTTAAGTCAAAATCCTGAAGAAAGTTTTGAATTTGAAGATACGATTAATATGCTTAAGATGATTGATACATAATAGTTGGAATATTTTTTGCTTTTTTTGATAAAAAAGTCATGAAAAAAGGATAGATCATGTCAAATATAGCATTTTTAGATCATCAACAAAGCTTAGGTTTAAAATATACCGATATTTGTCAAAATATTTTTGAAAGAGAAATTTTTACACATATGTTTTTAGAATGCATAAGTTTTGTTTTACTAGAAGATAAAGCAAAATTAAAATATTTAAAAATTATCGCTTCAAAAGAAGATTTTATAATCGAATTTAAAATCAATAATCAAAAAAAATCTTTTATTATTAATAATAAAAAAGTTCTAAATGAAGAATTCAGTGCAAAAAGAATGACTCAAGATGAATATGAAAGAGAAGTGGCGAGAATTTATCAAATCGAAAGATATTTAAAAGCCCAAAATAATCTTCAAAATTTTTCTAATGAAATTAGCACTACAATGAAAAATCTTTTTAAAGATATGGATGAATTTAAAAATTATATCGATATGCTTGAAGCAAAAGAAAACACCCACAATCATTACTTATCAAAAATTTATAATATAGCTTAATATTTACCAAACTTTGCCGATAATACCTTTGATCCAAACAAAAGGAGTATGTTATGGGCGAAGTTACAAACAATCAAGCAAACTTAATGCTTAACATTGCAACTACTATGATGAAAAAAACCATAGAAGTTAATGAAAATGCAGTAATGCAAGTACTTGAAGGCGTAAATGCAAACCCTGCTCCAACTACTACTCCTACTGCTAGTTCAGGATTACTTGACATTTACGCTTAAAATTTTTCTCTTCAATTCAAAAATTTTGGCATAGCTTTTGCTTTTTAAAAGTTAAGCAATATTTTTGAAGAGAAGAGTTATGTTTGTAAATTCTAATGTTAATCCGTATCAGAATTTTGCAAATTATCCTTTTGCAAAAACTGGACACATAGAAGAAAAAAAAGAAAATACTAATATTAAAAGTGATTTACTTGATATCAATGGTTCTAATTTGGACTATAAAATTACTTATGCAAGTGAATTTGGTTTTAGAATCAATGAGCAAGGTTTTTTTGAAAAAGATCTTAATAAAGCAGCTGCTTTGCCTCTTGATTATGATATTAATATAAAAAGTATAAGAGAAATTTCAAAACAACTTATAAAGCTTGATGAGAATTTAAATTATAACAAAATAGATTTACCAAGACTTTTAAACACTTATCACAACACATTAAAAACTATAAATCCACAGTTTCAAAACAATGACAATGATTTTTTAAGTAAAGCTCAAATTTCAGAGTTAAATCAAGGTTATAGTTATACTTATGAGGGTAAAATTTTAAAAGTTTATGAAAATGCTAAAAATTTACAAAATGCAAAAGAATCAAATAAAAATTTAAACACCTTAATGCTTGATAATAAAATAGGTGATTTTGCGTTTAACGCAAGCATAGAAAATACAGCTAGTAATCCTGTTATCAAACCTTATTTAAATAAACAAGGGGAGGTTTCTAAAAGTGGATTGCTGCTCAATTATATTTATCATGATTTAAAAGAACAAAATCACAATAAAGCTAATTTTTTTCTATCGCCTATTGAGTTGGATATGTCCTCTAGTGTAAATTTTCAAAAACTCATGAGAGGTCAAATGAGTATGCAAGATTATATTAATGAAAACAATAAAGAAAAAATGAGTTTTGATTTATATTTATATATCAATGGAGTAGATAAAAACAACACTTCAGAAGATAAGCTTTCAGTTTTCTTTCAACAATATATTAACTATCAACATAGCATTAACATGAAAGAATTTGCCAATTCAAGTTCTATTTATAGTCTTTATAGCGAGCAAGTTAGTAAAGAAATTGAAGTTTTAAAAGAAGAATTCAATCAAAACAATCCTAATATTGATCTTGAAAAAATCAATACTCAAAAAGAACTTTTAGATACTCAATTTTTAGAAAATAGAAAAAAACAAGCTAGTATTAACAAAATTTTACATTCTTATTTAAATGCTATGGCTTAACTTGTGCTAAAATAATAATGTAAATTATTACACAAGTTAAAAACTTACTTGATTTAATATTAAATTTAATATTTTAGTGTATATTAACAAAAAAGATAAAAATTATCCTAATTAAAGGAGTATAATTTGAAAGTATATTTAGATAACAACGCAACAACACAACTTGCACCAGAAGCTTACGAGCTTATGAAGCCTTTTTTAAAAGAGCATTTTGGAAACCCAAATAGTCTTCATCAATGGGGTAGTGCAACCCATCCTGCCTTAAAAGAAGCTATGGATAAACTTTATATAGGTGTAGGAGCAAGTGATTTAGATGATATTATTATCACTTCCTGTGCTACAGAAAGTATCAATTGGGTGTTAAAAGGTGTGTATTTTGATAAAATTTTAAATAACGATAGAAATGAAGTAATTATTTCTAGCGTGGAACATCCCGCAGTAGCTGCTAGTGCTATGTTTTTAAAATCTTTAGGGGTAAAAGTTATAGAACTTGGTGTTGATTATGAGGGTGTTTCTAGCGTAAAAGATTTAAAAGAAGTTATTTCAGATAAAACTGCCCTAGTGAGTATTATGTGGGCAAATAATGAAACTGGTATGATTTTTCCTATAGAAGAAATGGCTCAAATTACTCATGAATACGGAGCGTTATTCCATACTGATGCAACCCAAGCTGTTGGGAAAATCAAAGTTAATTTTGCAAAAGCTGGAGTTGATTTTGCTTCATTTTCTGCACATAAATTCCATGGTCCAAAAGGAGTTGGTGGGCTTTATATTAAAAAAGATATAGAACTAACTCCACTTTTACATGGTGGTGAGCATATGGGTGGCAGAAGAAGTGGAACTTTAAATGTGCCATATATTATAGCAATGGCAGAAGCTTTAAGAATTGCAAATACTATGCTTGACTTTGAAAATTCACACATTAGAAGATTAAGAGACAAACTAGAAGATTTAATTTTAGCAATGCCTGATACAAGCGTAGTTGGAGATAGATCAAGAAGAGTTCCAAATACAATTTTAGCAAGCATTAAAGGCGTAGAAGGTGAAGCTATGCTTTGGGATTTAAATAAAAATGGCATAGCAGCAAGCACTGGATCAGCCTGCGCTAGTGAAGCACTTGAGAGCAACCCTATCATGGAAGCAATTGGTGCTGAAAATGATTTAGCTCATACTGCCCTAAGACTTTCTTTATCTAGATTTAACACAGAAGATGAAATTGATTATACAGCAGAGCAGATAAAAAAAGCAACGCAAAGACTTAGAGCAATCTCAAGTACTTATGCGTATAAGCCTGAAAATATTTAAAGGATAAAAAATGGCAAAAAATAATTTAATTGGCGGATCTATTTGGGATGAGTATTCTCAAAAAGTACAAGATAGAATGAATAACCCTCAACATATGGGCGAATTTACACAAGAAGATGCACAAAAAGCAAATGCAAAACTTATTATTGCAGATTTTGGAGCTGAAAGCTGTGGTGATGCAGTTAGACTTTATTGGCTAGTGGATGAAAAAACAGATAAAATCATTGATGCTAAATTTAAAAGCTTTGGCTGTGGAACAGCAATAGCAAGTAGTGATACTATGGTTGATCTTTGCATAGGTAAAACCGTGGATGAAGCTGTTAAAATTACAAATTTAGATGTTGAATTTGCTATGAGAGATAATCCGCAAACTCCTGCGGTTCCACCTCAAAAAATGCATTGTTCGGTTATGGCTTATGATGTTATCAAACAAGCAGCAGCACATTATAAAGGAGTCAATCCTGAAGACTTTGAAGATCAAATTATAGTTTGTGAATGTGCTAGGGTAAGCCTTGGAACTATCAAAGAGGTAATTAAACTAAATGATTTACATACAGTAGAAGAAATCACACAATTTACAAAAGCAGGAGCTTTTTGTAAATCTTGTGTTAAACCTGGAGGACATGAGAAAAAAGATTATTACCTTGTAGATATTTTAGCTGAAACTAGAGCTGAAATGGAAAGAGAGAGATTAAAAGATCAAAGTAAAGCAGATATTGCTTTTGATGATATGACCATGGTTAAACAATTAAAAGCAGTAGAGGCTGTTTTAGATAGCGATGTGCGTCCGATGCTACACGGAGATGGTGGGGATTTGGAAGTAATTGATATACAAAAAAGTGAAAGTAAAAATATAGATGTATATATACGCTATCTTGGAGCTTGCAGTGGTTGCTCAAGCGGAAGTGGCGCAACTTTATATGCCATAGAAAATATCTTACAAGAAGAACTTAGTCCAAATATACGCGTTATACCTGTTTAAGCAGTTTTTCTGCTTAAACTTTTAAATTTCAAGCCTTTTTATGCTAAAATAACGCATTAATTAAAAATTTAAAAAGGCTATTTATATGCAAAGACTTCAAACCTTTGTTAAAAGCGAAACTTTTCCGGGTGTTTTGCTAATATTTTTCACTTTACTTGCATTAATTTTACAAAACAGCTCTTTAACAGATCAATACACCAACTTTTTAAATATTCCTTTTGGGTTTCAAGCAGGAAGTTTAGAAATTTTCAAACCTTTGCTTTTATGGATTAATGATGGACTTATTGCGATTTTTTTCTTTGCCATAGGGCTTGAATTAAAGTATGAAGTAACAAGAGGACAGCTAAATAGTATAAAAGCTATGTCTTTACCTGTATTTGCTGCACTTGGTGGTATGATAGTACCTGCATTGATTTTTGCATTTTTTAATTATAAAGATGCTTTTGCTTTGCAAGGTTGGGCTATACCAACAGCAACTGATGTGGCTTTTGCAGTAGGAATTTTAATGCTTTTAGGTAAAAAAGTACCTACTTCATTAAAATTATTCTTGCTTTCCTTGGCTATTTTTGATGATTTGGGTGCGATTATTGTGATTGCTTTATTTTACACAAGCGAGCTTTCAGTATTTGCTATGATCGCTGCTTTGGTATGTATATTAGCACTTTATTTATTAAATCATTTTCATGTTACTAAAAAATCCTTTTATATCATTATAGCTATAGTATTTTGGATAAGCATGCTAAAAAGTGGAGTGCATGCAACTTTAGCGGGTGTGATTACTGCTTTGTTCATACCACTTGAAACAAAAAATGGAAAATCTTTTTTAAAAGAAATCGAACATGATTTAGCGCCTTGGGTAAGTTATTTTATTTTACCTATTTTTGCCTTTGCAAATGCAGGTGTTGATTTAAAAGATATGGATCCAAGCTTTATGTTTTCTTCGGTTAGCTTAGGTATTATTTTAGGTTTATTTTTAGGAAAACAAATAGGTGTCTTTTTATTTTCATATATTAGTATAAAACTAGGCTTAGCAAAACTTCCACAAAATGTTAATTTCAAACAACTCTATGGAGTTTGCATACTCACAGGTATAGGTTTTACCATGAGCTTTTTTATAGATGGCTTAGCTTACCAAAATAGTGATATTTTTGCATATTCAGATAAGCTTGCTATTTTAATAGCCTCTTTGTTAAGCGCTGTGATTGGCTATGTTTATTTAAAACTCATTTATAGTTTCAAAAAATGAAATTTAAAAACCTCCAAAGCTTTTTATCTCTTGAAATTTTAGGAGGATTGTTGCTTTTAATAGCAACAATCTTTGCTTTATTACTCAAAAATAGCCCTTATGGACAACACTATATGAATTTTTTAAGTGTAGAAATGGGTATAAAAATAGGAGCTTGGGAGCTTTTTAAACCTTCTTTGTTATGGATTAATGATGGACTGATTGCAATTTTTTTCTTTGCAATAGGACTTGAATTAAAAAAAGAATTTGTTCAAGGAGAATTTAAAACTCTTAGCAATATTACTCTACCCTTAATAGCTGCCATAGGTGGTATAGTAGCACCTGCTTTGATATTTTGTGCTATTAATTTTAATGATACTTATGTTTTAAAAGGTTGGGCTATACCAACAGCAACTGACACTGCATTTGCTCTAGTTATACTTGCAATGCTAAAACAACGCATACCAAGCTCTTTAAAAATATTTTTAGTTTCTTTGGCGATTTTTGATGATGTAGGAGCTATTTTAATCATTGCTATTTTTTATACAGGTGAGCTTTCAACTTTGGCTTTTTTTGTTGCCTTTTGCTGCATTATTGGCTTGTTTTTACTTAATCGCTTAGGTAATGAAAGAAAATCATTTTATTATATACTTGGTGCTCTGCTTTGGCTTAGTGTATTAAAAAGTGGAGTACATGCGACTTTAGCAGGTATTATTACTGCTTTATTCATTCCTGTATATACAAAAAACAATCATGCTTTATTAGAAGAAATTGAGCATGGTTTAAAATTTTGGATAGCTTTTATAATACTGCCACTTTTTGCTTTTGCAAACGCAGGAGTTGATCTTTCTAAAATAGAATTTCATATGCTTTTTAGTGGTGTAAGCATGGGTATATTTTTGGGACTTTTTGTTGGAAAACAACTAGGTGTATTTGGCTTTGCCTATATGGCGATTAAATTCAAACTTGCAAAACTACCAAAAGATGCAAATTTTAAACAACTCTATGGAGTTTGCATACTCACAGGTATAGGTTTTACCATGAGCTTTTTTATAGATGCTCTTGCTTATGAGGTGAGTGATATATTTAATTTTGTAGATAACTTTGCAATCTTACTAGCCTCATTAGCTTCTGGTGTATTTGGCTATTTTTACCTGCGTTTTATTAAATAATTAAGCTTTTTTTAAATTAAATAAGATATAATTTCATTTCTTAATTTAATGTTTTGGCCCATTCGTCTAGCGGTTAGGACATCGCCCTTTCACGGCGGTAACACGAGTTCGAGTCTCGTATGGGTCACCACTCTTTTAACTCCTAAATAAAAATAGCATAAACGATAGTTTCAATATTTAAGCTTAATATAAATTTAATATATCAAATAAATATTCTAAAATAAAATATAAATAAATATTGCTTACTAGCAAAGCTCGCAGGGATTTTATAAAAACATTATAAATAACAAAACTTGCATTTTAAAATCTAAAAAATAAAATTAGCTTTCTTTATTTTCTCCATCTTTAAAAGAAAATATAGGCAAACTTAAACCATAATGTATCGCTAAAAGTCTTGCTATAGTTCCTACAATCAATGAAGCAAGAATTACCCATAATTCATCTATGCCTAAAATATGCAATATATAATACAAAGCTCCTGTTAATATGGCCACACCTGCATAAATTTCTTTTTGAAATACAAGTGGTATCCTAGCACATAATATATCTCTTAATATCCCGCCAAATACACCTGTAATCACAGCTGAACTCACAGCCACTATAAAACCATACCCCATTTCTATTGCAATTTGTGCACCTAAAACACTAAAAACAACCAAACCTATAGCATCTAAAATTAAAAAAAGTTTTTCAAGTCTTATAACATATTTAGCAATTTTTGTTGTAATCATAGCCGCAACACAAATCAAAATGACATATTCAGGAGTTTTAATCCAAGTTAATGGATGATGATCAAGTAAAATATCTCTGATAGAACCTCCACCAATAGCTGTTACCAAAGCTATAAATATCACTCCAAAAAGATCCATTTTGTGCCGTCCTGCAGCAATAGCCCCCGTCATTGCATCAACAGTAATTCCGATAATATAAAGTATAGTTAAAAGCATAATGAGTTAAAACCCTTGTTAAACAAGGGTTAATTTTTACTCACGATATTAATGATATTTTGAGCTACTTTTTTAGCAATAGGCTCAACAAATTCAGCAGGAGAAGTAAATCCTACGCAAGAGCAGTTAATCTCACCTAAAACATATTTATCTTTACCATTTTCATCTGTATCTAAGATAAAATCGGCAGTCCAAATTAAAGGAATATCGTAATTTCCAAGCTTTGAACGAATTTCTGGTAAGGTCGCTAAAAACCAATCTACCAATTCTTGCCAATCTTTTGGCTCATCATATCTATATTTTGCACCTGAAAAGAGTGTAGCAGAGAATGCATCAGCACCTTCTGCAGGCTTTTTATGCACTACATAAATTGGAGTATGATAAAGCATTAAAATTCTAATTTCACCTTCTTTAATACGCGGTAAAAAAGTCATATCTACAAGCATACCATTATCACCCACAATGTATTGCTCACAAAAATCCATAAATTCACCAAGCTCTCTTTCTTCTGTATGATTGTCTTTTGCTTCTGTGCATTTGATTTTTGCATTTAATGGCACACTTGTAGTCCCTGCTGGCAGTTCATCTATTAATCTCACACGCCAAATTCCCTCACCTGTTGAACCACGATTTTGCTTCAAAACCCTCTCGCCTTTTGCTAAGGTTTTTACAAAACTTTCTTTAAAAGTTTTAATATCATAATACGCATAAGTATCTTCAGGCACTAAAGCTGTTTTATTAAGCTTAGTAAGTGCATCTTTAGCGCCATATCCTATCATCGCATCAGGATGAGGCATACCTATAACACCATTTGCACAAAGTTTTCTTAACATATCAAAGTATTCATTTTCTTCTTTTAAATTTCCTGGGTTAATTCTAGAAACATAAGCATCAGCATTGTTTTTTACATATTCATAAATTTCGTCTTTTTTTTCAACTTCAAAAAAGATAACCTCAGCGTTCCAACCTTGCTCTTTTAAAGCATTTACCATAGGCATGGTGTCTTTTCTATGGCCATCTTCACCTTTATCGCTACCACCTCTAACTTCAAAAAATACGATATTTTTTTTCATATTGCTCCCTTTTTAAAGATATTTTATCATCATATCAAAATAAGTATTAAATTTTTATTTATTTTTTCCATAAATACATTGTAAATTTTGCAAATTTGAACTTGCATTTAAAAGTAAAGCATCGGCCATGCATATAGCTACCATAGCATTTACTACAACACTGCCTCTTATACCCACACAAGGATCGTGTCTACCTTGTAACTCGTGTATAATATTTTCTCCTTGAATATTTTGTGTTTGTTGGGGTAAAAATATAGAAGGAGTTGGTTTAAAATATGTTTTTATATCGATAAAATTTCCATTAGAAATTCCACCCAATATACCTCCGCTATGATTGCTTAAAAATACTCCATCTTTTAGCTCATCATTATTTTCGCTTCCATACATATAACTGCTTTGAATGCCACTTCCTATTTCTACAGCCTTAACTGCATTTACACCCATAATCGCATGAGCAAGTTTAGAATCAAGCTTATCATACAAAGGCTCACCTAAGCCTTTAATAGGGTTTTTCACTCTAGTAAAAACTCTAGCGCCTATGCTGTTTTTAGCTTTTTTAGCTTTTAAAATTTCATCTTTAAAACTTTGCTCTAAATTTTTATCTAAAGCATAAATTTCACTATTTTTAGCATAATTAAAATCGAACTCATCATTACTAAGTTTGCTATCAATACTTCCTACCCCAAAAACTCCACTCATTATTTCTATATCAAACTCTTTTAAAAGCATACAAGCTAACGCCCCTGCTGCCACTCTTGCTACACTTTCTCTAGCGCTAGCTCTTCCACCACCTCTATAATCTCTAATGCCGTATTTGTGATAATAAGTAAAATCAGCATGTGCAGGACGAAACACATCTTTTTCATAATCTTTTGAGCGTGTATTTTCATTATACACCAATACACTTATAGGAGTTCCTGTTGTATAACCCTCAAAAACCCCGCTTAAAACTTGAGCTTTATCTTCTTCTTTTCTAGGAGTGCTAAATTTATTTTGACCTGGTTTTCTTTTATCTAGCATTTCTTGCAAAAAATCAAAGTCAAACTTCACCCCTGCTGGCATACCATCTATCACACAACCTATAGCTTGACCATGAGATTCGCCAAAGCTTGTAAATTTAAATCTTTTTCCAAAGCTATTCATAGTTTTCCTAATTTTTCAAGTGCTATTTTGGCACATTGTTGTTGGGCTTCTTTTTTACTACCTGCTATAGATCTTGCTACTTCTATACCTTGAATTTTTACTGCAATTTCAAATTGCTTTTTATGATCAGGTCCAAAAGCTTTCATCACTACATACTCAGGTGTGCCTGCCATATTTGCTTGTGTAATTTCTTGAAGTCTTGTTTTATAGTCTTTAAATAAACTTTGTGTATCAATATGTGGATAAACTTCATTGAGTAAATTTAATGCTATGTTTTTAGTTTTTTCAAAACCTATTTCCAAATACAAAGCTCCCATTAAAGCTTCAAAGGCATCAGAAAGTATAGAAGGTTTATTGCGTCCATCATTATTTTCTTCTGCAATAGACATAAAAATACATGCTCCAAGATCAAGTTTTTGTGCTAAGGTTGCAAAAGATTTTTCATTTACCAAAGCTGCCCTAAGCTTAGAAAGGTTTCCTTCTGAGTCTTTTTGGAATTTAAAAAACAAAAACTCCCCTACTACTAAATCCATTACAGCATCACCCAAAAATTCTAATCTTTCGTTATTATAAGGCTTTTTATAGCTTTTATGTGTCAAAGCTTCGATGAGCAATTGCTCATTTTTAAAATGATAACTTAATCTTTCTTGGAGTTTTTTAAGCATTTATTGACCTTTCTTCTTGGAGCTTTAAGGCTGCATTTCTTGCTAGCTCATCACAACGCTCATTTAATTCATGGCCATTGTGTGCTTTGATCCAAAAAGCAGTTATTTTATGATCTTTAGCAACATTTAAATACTCTTTCCAAAGATCAATATTTTTTTTACCTTTAAAATCTTTTTTTATCCAACCTTCAAGCCATTCATTAATACTTTGCACCATTAAATTTGAATCTGTGTATAATTTTACCTCGCATGGCTCTTTTAAAGCTTTCAAAGCTTGTATAATGGCCATTAACTCCATACGATTATTTGTTGTATTCTCACATGCCCCACTTTGTTCTTTTTGATGATTTTTATAAGTTAAAACATAAGCCCACCCTCCAAAACCAGGGTTATTTAAACACGAACCGTCTGTATAAATTTCAATATTTTTCAAGCTTTTACCTCATAATAAATCTCACATTTTCCAAATTCATAACAAAATGGACAATGATAAAAAAACAAAGGACTTTGATTTTTGCAATTATTACACACATAAGTAAAGCTAAGATTAGCACTTAGCTTATTATCATTTAAAATTTTTAAAATTTTTAGTTTATGATTTTTAATAGGAATAGATTTTGTACTTAAATTTTTTGCATAAAAAAACTCATGGTATTTTTCATCTTCAAGATTAAGTGGGCTTTTGCACTCATTAAGCAAATCAATAACATTTTCAAATTTAGGCATTTGAGTAAGTTTATCTTTATAGTGTAAAAAACAAAATCTTAAAACATACTCATTATCTTTGCTAAAAATTAAAATTTCTTTAATCTTTTGCTCTTGCTCTTTAGAACTTGATTGAATTTTTAAAGCCTTTATCAAAGCTTTTTCTGCATATATATTTTCTCCAAGCTCAAACAAACATTCTAAAACATCTAAAACCTTATCATAATCTTTAAGTTTTAAATACACAATTTTTAAAAGTTTTAAGCTTTCTTTATTGCGTGCTTTGATTTTTAAAGCATTTAACAAAGCTTCTACACTACGCTCTAAAAATCCTGCTTTTAGATAAACTTGTGCTAATGAAAAAAAGATAAATTCTTTTTGGTTAGCCTCATTTGTCTTTTGTAAAGCTATGAGATAAATTCCCACAGCTTTTTCAAATTCACCACTTTTGGTAAAAATTTGAGCTAGGAAATTTAAATTTTCTATACTTAAATTGGCATTTTTTAAAATCTGCTGATGAGTAGAATTGATTTCAAATTTTTTTACAAAACGATCAAGCTTGCTTTTTTGATCTTTGCTTGCAAAAAACCGCCATATATAATGTGAGCTAGCAACAATAAAAATCAAAGCCGTCAAAACAATAAGACCGAATAAAGGATCGCGGTATTCTACAAAGAAAAAATCCATAATCTTGCAACTTAACTTTCAAATTTATAACAATTATAGCTAAATGCTTATATAATTTTCTTTAAGGTTTAAATATGATAGAACAAGCAAGTATAGAACAACTTTTACAAAAAACAGATATTGTTGATATTATAGCTCATTATGTTGAAGTAAAAAAACAAGGTTCAGGCTATGTATGCGTTTGTCCTTTCCATGATGATAAAAATCCTAGCATGCATATTAATTCTATTAAAGGATTTTATCATTGTTTTGCATGTAAAGCTGGGGGCAATGTTTTTAAATTTGTAATGGATTATGAGAAATTAAACTTTGTTGAAGCGGTAGAAAAGGTTGCTTCGTGGAGTAATTTTTCACTTACTTACACCTCACAAAAACAGGACAATAAAAAATCTATCACTCACATCTTACCTACTCTTAATGCTTTTTATAAGCAAAACTTAGCTAAAAACAAAGAAGCTTTAACTTATCTTTATAAAAGAGGTTTAAATGATGAGGATATTAGAACCTTTGAGCTAGGCTTTGCACCAAGTTCTAATGAAACACTAAGACTTTTACAAAATGAGCAAATCACTCAAGAGGAAGCCTTAGAGGTTGGCGCAATAAAACAAAATGAAAATGGTGCTTATGCAAGTTTTATCAACCGCATTACTTTTAGTATTTATGATCATAAAAATTTACTCATAGGCTTTGGTGGTAGAACTTTAGATGAAGCAAATATGGCAAAATATGTTAATTCACCTCAAAGCAAACTTTTTGATAAATCACGCGTTTTTTATGCACTCAATTTAGCAAAAGATACCATTTACAAACAAAAAGAAATGATAATTTGTGAAGGCTATATGGACGCCATAGCCTTTCATAAGGCAGGATTTAAAAATGCTGTAGCAGTTTTAGGAACAGCTTTAGGTGAAAATCACATACCCTTGATAAAAAGATTAGAGGCAAGAGTGATTTTGTGCTTTGATAATGATAATGCAGGACTTAATGCTGCCGTGCGTTCAGCACATTTACTAAGTTTAGCAAAAATTGATGGAAAAGTAGTTTTAATAGAAGGTGGGAAAGATCCGGCTGAACTAGTGGCCACTCATCAAGAAAAATTGCTTTTTAATATTTTAGAAAAAGGTATAGAACTTGGAGAATTTTATATAAGAAATTTGATCACAAATTTTGATTTAAGCTCAGCACTTAGTAAGCAAAAGGCTTTAGAAGAGGTGCAAAAATATACTTTTAACCTTGAACCTTTAATAGCAAATTCCTACACTACCTTAGTAGCAAATCTTTTGGGTGTAAATATTAATGATATAAAACTTTCTAAAAATACTAGAAAAAATATAATTTTTTTTACTCCTACAAAACAAAATAAAATCAACAACATAAGCGAGCTGGAGCTTTTGAAATTTTTATATGAAAATCAAAAAGCCATAGGACTTTTTAAACTTTTAAGTGCAAAAGAATATTTCTTACATCAAGATATTGCTAAGGCTATTTTAGAACAAAAAGACTTTAATGATCCTAGCATAAGAGAACTTTATGAGATCGAAAATATTAAAATTTTAAACAATTTAGAAGAATTTTTATATGCTATTTGCAAAATTAATTTTGCTCATTTTAACAAATTAAAAAACTTAAATTTAAAACAAGCCTTTAAAAAGCAAATTTATAATTTGCTCAATCAAAATTTAGAAAAAATCAAAAAAAACTATCAAAATGATGAAAATTTTTTTAATCATTTAATGGAAGTTTTAAAAAATGTCCAATTTTTAGATGATGAGGGAAGTTTAGAATTATTTTTAAGTAGATTACAAAAAAATATAAAAGATAAAAAAGCAATTCATTATAACTTTGAAGAAGAAGTTTTTTAAATAAAAACTTACATAAAAATTAAAAAATATTCACTACAATATGCCAAAAATTTCGAAAGGAAAAAATGAAAGCATTAGCACTTTTTAGTGGTGGCCTTGATTCTATGCTTGCTATAAAACTTATAAGCTCTCAAGGCATAGAGGTAAAAGCTTTAAATATCAATATAGGCTTTGGTGGCACAAGCGATAAAAGCGAACTCATGGCAAAACGCGCTGCTATGGCAGGGGCTAGTTTTGAAATGATAGATGTAAGAAATGCATATTTGCAAGAAGTTTTATTTAATCCTCAATATGGTTATGGAAAACATTTTAACCCTTGTATAGATTGTCATGCTTTTATGTTTAAAACCGCTCTTTCTATGTTAAAAGATGAAAACGCAAGTTTTATCATCACAGGAGAAGTAGTTGGTCAACGCCCTATGAGTCAAAGAAATGATGCTATGGCTAAGGTTAAAAAACTAGCACTTGATGAAGAAGATTTAATCTTGCGTCCAATGTGCGCTAAAAATTTACCTTTAACTAAACCTGAGCGTGAGGGTTGGGTTGATAGAGAAAAGTTAGAAAACATCAGCGGAAGAAGTAGAAAAAGACAACTTGAACTAGCTGCCAAATTTGGTTTTGAAGATTTTGAAAGTCCAGGTGGTGGATGTTTGCTCACACTTGAAAGTTTTTCAAATAAAATCAAAGATTTTATTAAATTTGATAAAAATATGCAAGTTAATGATGCACAACTTTTAAAATATGGACGCCACTTAAGACTTCCAAATGGCTCTAAAATGATAGTAGGTAGAAATGAGCTAGAAAATCAATTTTTAAAAGAATTAAAAACTCAAAAATATGAAGAATTAAAACTCTTTGATTTAATCGGTGCTTATTCTTTGGTAGATGAAAATATCAATCCGCAAGATCTTGAACTTGCTCTAAGCATAGCACTAACTTATGCTAAAACTCAAAATAATACAAAATACAAAATAGGTTTTAAAGATAAAATTTTCCAAAGTATGGCTTTTGAAGATAAAAATAAAATTCAAGAGTATTTTATAAATTAAACTACCCTTTAAAGGGTAGTTTTTAGAATTTCTTTCTTCTAACTTCTGCTACAATATCAGCCGACATAGAATCAACTTCATTTGCTACAGAATTAGTTGCATGTGCAATTTGTGAGTTTTCTTTAGTTAAACCATCTATTACTGAAACAGATTGATTAATTTGTGAAATTCCTAAAGCTTGCTCTTTAATACTCTCACCCATTTCATTAATAGATTGAACTAAGATATTAGTATTAGCTTCAATCTCACCTAAAGACTTTTGAGTTCTTTCTGCTAAGTTTCTAACTTCATCAGCAACAACAGCAAAGCCACGACCATGTTCTCCTGCACGAGCTGCTTCAATAGCTGCATTTAATGCAAGTAGGTTAATTTGATCAGCAATATCTCTAATAACATCAGTTACATCTTTAATATCGCTACTTTGTTTAATAACCTCTTCAGTTCTTGCTGCTACTGCGTTCATAGAAGCACTCATTTCTTCAACAGCAGCTGCGCTTTCTTGTAAAGAATCAGCTTGTTTTTGTGCGCCATCATTAAGCTTTAAAACACTCTCTTTTAAAGCATCAGCTTTAGTTTGAAGCATTTCCCCTTGTTTTAATGAAGCTTGAAGCATTTTTCTTATTTCTTCTCCGACTGCATTAAGCGATTTTTCTATCTCACCATCAGCATACTCAAGTTTATCTGAAAAATCAAGATTTTTAAAACTTTTAAAAACTCTTTCTATTTCATTTAAATCTTTACCAATTTTCATTTGCATATCATCAAGCATTTTATTTAATACTTCTTTTAATTCCACAAGTTTTGGATTAACAGGATTTGTTTTTATTCTTTGAGTAAAATGTCCTTTTTCTATATCACAAGATACTTCTAAGATATTTTGCACAGTTATGTCATCTTTTTCTAAACAAGTATGTATATATTGAACATTATCATTAATCATTAATGCCATTTTTCCAAGTTCATCATTATATCTAGGAATTAAAACCTCAACGGTTGGAAGCTCATGATTTAAGTATCTAAAAAATTTCATTAAATGATCTTGAAGTCTTTGCACTCTTATAGAAACTATTCTTTTTACTGAAGTACCAATCACAACTACTATAACAATTATCGCTATAATAGAATTAATCAAAATAATATTTCTTAAATCCACAATAGAAGCATATACAGATTCATTTGGGACAATAGCCAACATAGCCCAATAAATTCCCGTATTTGGCCATATTTCAAATACTCTTATAGCACCATGATATTCACTACCATCATCTGCTTTATAATCAATAGCTCCTGCATGGATAGTTTTTTGTGCTTCTATTATATGGGCTGTATTTTTATTAACCTCTGTAATCTTTTTTGTAACAAATTCAGCATTTGGATGCGTAGCTATAACACCATTACTTGCTATTAAAATCCTTCTTGCTCCTTGATAAATAGATCTTGAAGAGTCATTTAAAAAATCAGCCGTAGGTTTAAGATCAAAAAGCATACCAACAACACCTATAGCCTTTCCTTTTTTATCTGCAATAGGTGCGGCTACATGAACACCTAGAAATTTATTTCCATGTATGTTATACCATCTTGGTTCTCCAAAATATAACTTACCCCCCCCATCAAATTTTTTATAGCATTAGTTTTAGCAATCTCTTCACTTGCTGCTAAAGTTTGCATACCGCCAGCATTGTTAATATCTACATCTCTCATTAACACCATAAATTCATTATTATTTGAAAAATATTTTACATCAACACCCAAATTTTTATATGCAGTTCCGTCTTTTAAATAATAATAACCATAAGCTATATCTCCATTTGCATCAATGGCTTCTCCGAGGATATTTTCTATCCTTTTTGGATTTATAGCACCTTCTGAAATAAGATTGTTTAAAGTTCTTTGTGTACCAATAGTACTGACGAATAAAGACCTAATACTCGCTTCAGCTTGATTTCCATAACGATGCACAGAAGCTGTGAGTGTATTTTCTATTTGTGTATTTAAAATAGCTGTGGATCTGTTTATAATCAAAAAAGATAAAATACTTAAGATTAAAACAACCGTTATAATAGCTATTGCAACTATTTTAGCACCAAGACTCCAATTACGCATTTTTTCTCATTTAGTTAATAAATTATAAATTTTTATAATTATAAAAACTTTTCATTAAATAAAAATTAAAATTTATTAAAATATTAAATATTTTATAAACAATAAAAATTATCAAGTTAAAGCTAAAGAATTGAGTAGTTTTTACAAAGAAAAGAAGTTGAAGATTTATTTAAATGGATGAATGAAAATACCAAATCACCTCGTTGGCTGAGCGTAAATGGAATAGATTATGATGAAGTTTATGATAAAATTTTTCATACAAGCAAAAGCATAGATGAGTTTAAAGAAAAATACCTTGAGCTTCAAAATACATACTTTGTTGATTTTAGCAAAAAGATTAATGAACCTCAGGAAACTTTAGAAAAAGACAAAGAAAAATCTTTCAAACCTATACAAGGTGAAAGTAAAAACAAAGAAACCTACAAAGATGATAATGCAAAAAATGAACTTATAAAAAACTTTTAAAAAATAAATTTAGCACAAGAGAAGAATTAGAAATTCTTTTTGGTATGAAATTTAATGACGATGTGGGAGAATTTAATCAATTTCTTTCTCAAAATATCACTCCAAAAATTATAGATATTAAAGTTTAAAAATATTTTTATAATATTAAAATATATTAAATTTTATAAAATCATTAGAACCATTTTCACTAATAACATTAATAACATATTTACCTTTTTTTAAATCTAAAGATAAACTTTCTTCTTTTCCTTCAAAAATCAATTCTTGATTTAAATACCAAAAAAGTTTTTCTTTTTTAGGGTTTATAAGTTTAATTAACAATTTTTGCTTACTTTTTAAATCTTTTGGCAAAATGATATTAAGATTATTTAGTGGATATATGATTTTTAAATTTTGATTAGAGCTTTGTAAATTTTGCTTTTCTTTTGCAAAAAATGCTTGTGCATTGGAAGGTAAATTTAATATAATCTTTTTCTTTGCATGGATGAAATTTTCATCTAAAGAATCAACTTCTTTATTTTTATACATAAAAACTTCTTTTAAAAATGGTGAAGTTCTTAAGACATTTGCACTTTGCGGGTAAAGCACTTCTTTAAAGTCAAATTTATAATCATATCTATATCCTGTTTGATTTTCAATTTTGATAGAAACTAAATCATTAGGTTTTTCAAATTCTAAATTAACTCTCTCAAGTAAGGCTAGAAGCTCAAAAAACAATTCCCCTGCTATGCTTACACCATATAAATTTGCATTTGCCTCGCCATTAAAATTTCCAACCCACACTCCTAAAGTGTATTTTGGAGAAGTTCCTAGAGCCCAGGCATCTTTTCTACCATAACTTGTGCCTGTTTTCCAAGAAATAATAGTATTAAAATCATATTGTCTTAAACCTACTCTATCTAAATCCTTTAAGGTTTGTAAGGTTAAAAAGCTTGCTCCATCACTAATAAGCTTTTTATTTTCTTTAGTAAATGCATTTTCTTCATATAAAAGCTCTTTAAAATTTCCATAATTTCCAAGTCCTAGATAGATTTTTACCATATCTTCTAAACTAAATTCTTTTGTGCCCAAAATCAAAGAAAGTCCGTATTTTTTAAAATTTTCATCTTCAAAATCCAAAATATCTTTGAGCTTATAAAAAAACTTCTCATACCCATATTCTGCAAGTAAGCTTACAAAAGGAACATTAAGTGATTTTTGCAAAGATTCTTTTGCGCTAATAAAACCATGGTATTTTTTATTTGCATTTTGTGGAGCAAAGTTAGAAAAAAATGTAGGCACATCAAGCATTAAAGATTCAGGCACTATAAGTCCCTCATCTATGGCAAAAGCAAAAAGCAAAGGTTTTAAGGTTGAACCCACACTACGCTTTGCTATCACCCCATCAACTTGACCAAAACTTGCAAAATCATAAAAATCATTAGAGCCTACATAAGCTAAAACTTTATTTGTTTTGGTATCTGCTAACAATATAGCTAGATTTTTTATGCCTTTTTGTTGTAGTTTATAAGAATATTCTTTAGCCTTTTCTTCAAATTTGATTTGAATTTTTTTATCTATACTAGAAACGATTTGTTCTTTATCCGCTAAAAGCCTACGCGCTAAATGTGGAGCTAAGTTTTTCCTTGTTTTAAAGCTAGGAAGTTTTTCAGCCTTTGCAAGAGTTAAAATATCTTTAGAAAAATATCCCTTTTCAAAAAGCCTATCAAGCAAAGCATTGCGTTTTTTTAAAAGTCTATCTTTGTTTTTTTCAAGATTAATTAAACCTGGATTATTAGGAAGCACAGCAAGCAAGGCTGCTTCACTCCAAGTAAGATCTTTTAAATCTTTTTCAAAATAAAATAAACCAGCACTTGCAACACCTACTAAATTTCCTCCATAAGGAGCATTATTTAAATAAAGTCTTAAAATTTCTTCCTTATCATAAGCGTTTTCTAAAGCAAAAGCTTTGATGATTTCATTAAATTTATTAAAATATGTGCGTTTGTTTTGCTCTAGAAGTTTGATTGTTTGCATAGAAATTGTACTTGCACCACTTCTTTTACTTGAAAAAAGATTATTTTTAAAAGCTCTTATAATCGCTAAAAAATCTACTCCATAATGAGAATAAAAATTTTTGTCTTCATATAAAAGAACTGCACTTTTTAATTTTTGCGGTATAAACTCACTCTCTAAATGCCATTGTTCGTTAGAATCTAAAAATACACTAAGAATTTCTTTATTTTTATCAAACAAAACTTTACTATAAGTGCATTTAAATAAATCCTTACTATCAAAGCTAAAATAAATTAAGCCTATGTAAAGACATAGACTTAAAAAGCATATTGCAAGGCTTATTTTGATTTTCACTGCACTACTTTGACTCTTTTACTCTCACTTAAAGCTCTATAAGCATTATCATACATTGCTTCAGCATAAGCTCCACTCAAAGTATAAACACCTGGAGTAACAGCACTTAATTTCACAAAAAATTCTCTTGACTCATCAGAGTATAAAGGAAAGAAATACATGATTTTATCATCTCTTATATCTACAAAATCATAATAAGAATTTTTCACAAAATCAGGAGTTTCATCATCTAAAAGATCATGCACTATCTCCCATCCACTTGGTAAAATTTGAGTTAAAGCTATATTAGAAGTGCCCGGATAATTTTTATTTGATATTTTTAATTTCACATAAAAAATTTGAGAGCTTTTTATAGCACTTTCATCTATTTCATTTCCATTTTCATCATAAAAACTTCTTTCTATATACATACGCTGCGCAAAAGGTTCGACAATACCTTTTTTAATTCCCTCTACTCCAAAATGCACATAAGTATCTTCTTTAGCTTCTATCAAAGCGCTGCCTTGATTAAACTCAAATTTAGAAAAACTTGTATTGAGCTTTTTACTCTCACCATTAATTTTTACACTTGCATTGATAGTTTTAGGATTTTCATTACTAAAGCTATTTGCCAAAGCATATAAAGCATAGCCTGTGCTTTGAGTGCTAAGCCAAGCTTGGCTTTCTAAAGTTTTTTTAATATCATCTAATAATTCATCATTATTTTTACCATAAATTATTTTATACGCATTTGCAATAATAGCTTCATCTCTTAGAAAAGATCCATAAGTATGAGTATAATTAGCTTTTTCATCGGGCTTTGTGCTTAAATTTTTAGCTATATTTAAAGCTACCTCATCAAAACCTGCTAATTTATAAGCTGCACTAAGTTGCCAAAGACTTACATTGTTTAAGCTTTGCAAATAAGTACTATCTTCATAAATAGCATTCATTATGCTTAAATTTGGCTCTTTGGCTAAAGCTAAAAGATATAAAGAATTTATTCTAATTTCTTTATTTGTTTGAGCTTTTAAAACATAGTGTTTTTGATAATCAAGCCATGCTTTAAACATTCCCTCGCTCACATAATAGCCTCTTTCTTTGGCTAAAATCATAAACATACCCGCATAATTACTTCCCCATGCATCAGAATCTTTAAGTCCTTGCCAATAAGCAAAGCCACCATTAGCGGTTTGAAAATTTACGTATTTACTTAACAATACATTGATATTGTTAATATTTTTTTGTTCATTTGCCCCTTGATCAAGTTTTTGCAAAAAGAGTTGCGGTAAAACTGCTGAAGTACTTTGCTCTATACATCCATAAGGATAATTTTGCAAGTATTTTAATCTATGATTTATATTTAAAATAGGCTTAGAACTCACACTTAAAAACGCCACTGGATTGATATAATCTTGTGTGATTTTAAACTCCATAGAAGTATTTGCAGGAATTTTAAAAGATTTTCCCTCATAAGTAATCGTATTTAGTGCTTTTATGTCAATTTGAGTATTTTGAGTATAGGTGTAATCTTTTGCATTTAAACTTAACTCTATTTCTTCCACCCCAAGCTTGCTTGAATTTACTCTTGTGTTAATATAAATATCTTTTGTTTTTTCATTACCAAAATCAATTAAAATTTCATCTTTTTCAAAATTTATGAGTGAATTTTTTGTTTTTAGTTTAAGTTTTGCATTTTTTACATCATCATCTACTTTAAATACCTGCACCAAAAGCTTAAACTCATCATCAAGCCTTAAAGCCCTTGGCAAAGTTTCAAGCATTACAGCAGGTGCGCTAACTTGGATATCTTTAGAAGCACTGCCAAAACCCGCTAAGTTGTTCGCCACTACCATAACTCTAACCGAACCTAGATACGAAGGCATATTAAATTTTAATTTTGCATAACCATTTTCATCACTTTGTACTGGCTCTTGAAACAACACAACAGGTTTAAATCGTCTTGCTTTTTCATCGTTTTTACTTTTATTTGCCCTACTTTCTAAGAAAACATCACCACCTGTAGTTAATACCTTGGAAGCATTAGAAATATTTTTAGCAATGATTTTATCATAGGTATCATATATGCTCATGTTAAAGCGAATTTTTTGATAAAAATATCCCCAAATATCTGGAGTTTTAAAAGCATTCACATCAAGCAAACCCTCATCTACAATAGCTATGGTATAAGTATAACTTTGCTTGTTTTTACTTTGAATTTCTACTTCAAAATCTTGTTTTGGCATGATTTTATCCGGTACTTTTAAATCAAGCTCGATTTTACTTTGTTCATCTACTACATTCAAAGGCACTACACCAAAAAGTCTTAAGGCTCTATCGTTAGTGTATTGATTATAATCTTGAAGCAAAATCACACTCACATACACATTTGGCTTATATTCTTTAAGAATAGGAATTTCAACCTTTGTAATATCTTCATGCGTATCTATCACAAAGCGTTTTAAAACCTTTACATTATCATTTAAAGTAACGATGGCTTTTGCACCCTTAACACTTTCAAATTCAATAAAAGCTGTTTCGTTTGGTTTGTATTCTTTTTTATCGCTTTTTATTTTTAAAGAACTCACTATATCAGCATTACTTGGCGCACCAAAACTACTAATATAAAAAAACTCTCCTGTGCTTGTTTTACTTTGTGTATCTTCAAGCTCTATAAACATTTCACCATGGTATTCTTTGGGATCAAATTCTATTTTAACCGGTTTATCCTTACTTAAAATAGTTCCTTGGGTAATGATTTGTGTGTTTTTATCTTTTTTGAGTGATTTTAAAAAATCATCATAATTATCATAATCCCACCACCAAGAATAATCATTTGCATAAATAGTATATTTAATCTCCCTATTTGCTATCAAATTCTCATCTAAATCACTCACAATAGCTTCAAAATTAATTGTAGAACCCGAGCTTAAATAGTGATTTTTTAAACGCTTAATACCCACAAAATACTCATGTAATATCACTTGTGAATTCACAAGCGCTTCAACCGATCTTGAACCTTTTTCAAAAACCCTAGCCCTTATGTTAGCTTCAAGATTATATGGAGTATTTTTAAAAAAATCTTTTAAAGCAAATTCTTGCTTTACAAAGCCACTTTCATCTAAAATGCCTTTTAAATTATCTTGATATTTTTGCACTAAAACACTAGGATTTGAAAAAATATATTCTGGATATTTTGAATTTTTATATTCTTTTTTACTTACAAATAAATCAGCTTGATATTGTAAATTACTTGCTGGTGTTCCAAAAAGATATTTTGAGCTAATATTAAAATCTAATTTTTCATTTTCTTTTATACTTTTTGGAGCTTGTATAGATACTTTTATACGATTTGGCACTATATTTTGCACTAAAATTTCTTTATCAAAAATAGCATTTGCAAATTCTACTCTAGCTAAATACACTCCACTTAAAGCTTGTTGATCAAGTGAAATCTTTTTATAAAAAGTTCCATTACTCAAAGGATCAAGTTTAATTTTATCTAAAAACTTTTTATTGCGTGGATCAAAAAAACTCAAAAATATAGGGTGATTAACAGCTCCTTTATCATTTCTTGCAACCATAGTTAAATGTATATCATCACCTGGTCTATAAACCCCTCTTTCTGTGTAAATAAACACTTTGTTTTGAGAATTTTGCTCTAAACCATCTACATCAAAACCATCATATAATAAAGGCGAACTTAAGCGTAAAATAGAAGCTTGCTTATCTTTTGAAGCAATGATAAATAAAGCTCTTGACTCATCAATATCATCAAAAACAGCCAAACCATTATCATCGCTTGTCTTAGAAGCTAAAATTTGATTGCTTTTGCTAATTATATCAACCCTAACCCCACCTAAAGCCTTTTGTGTGGTAAAATCTCTTACATCGACAAAAAGTTTTTTATTTAAATTTTGAGCAATTAAAGCTATATCTGAGAAAATCAAATTTTTACTAATCTTTGCTTTTTGATCGAAAAATCTTTGTTTTTTCCAACTCTCCATATCCTCATCGAAAACATAATCAACATCTTCTTCTTTAAAATAAAGCTTGACTATAAACACACCACTTAAATCTTTTAAACCATCTAAAACTATCTCATTTTCTTGCCATTGATTTTTAATATTTTTAATATCAAAGTCTTTTTTTAATACTACTTCACTAGTATAATCACTCTCTGAAAAAATATCGCTATCATAATCACTTAAATTTTTAGCACCTTGAAGATTTTTATATCTTAAATATTCACTTAAATTATTTGAAAATACCTGATGAACTTCTAAATGGATCTTTTTAATATTTAAACTTTTAAAAGCTATTTTTTTACTCGCTTTGCTAGATAAAAATACCCCTTGATTTGTAAAACTTATAGCAGGCTCATAGTCTTTTAAGCTCACTTGAGTTTTATAGCTTTCTTTTGTACTAATTCCATCAGCGCTTTTAATCCCTTGAGCAAGTTGAATTTCATAAGTTTTATTTGGAGTAAAATTTCCTGTGAGCTTGATTTTATTCCCAAATACCAATGCTTTAAAATCTACTTTGGGTGTAATAAAAATCAACTCTTTTAAATTTTGATCTTGCGAAATACTTTGAGAAAAAAGTAATTCTATGTTTTTATTGATTATATTTGCATTTTGAAATACAAATTCGTTCTTTGCAAGTAAAATATATTCTAAATCTATATTTTTCTCTAAACCTAAAATTTCTTTATCAAAAACTACTTTTATATTAGTGTTTGTATTTTTAATTTTTAATGGCTTAGAATACACACTTGCTATATCATCTTGGATGATAATTTTATCTATTTGAATTTCTTTTTCTTGTGCATTAATTTTTACAGCTTTTAACAACTCATCTTTATCAAAAGCATAAAAACTTTGAACATTTAAAATCAACACACTCTCATCATTTGATATATTTTGAAAATATCCTTTGACATCTAGTTTTTCAAAAGGAGTTTTTACTTTTAATTGTATTTTTTCATCAGCTACAATATCACTTAAGTCTATAAAAATATCATAATTTTGATTTGCTTTTAAAGAAGTGTATATGTTTAATCTTGTGGAAGTTTCAAGTTCATACTTTGCTTTTATTTTTTGATTATTAATAACAATTTCTCTTTCTTTTACAACACCTATGTTTTCTGTAATGATATTGGTATTAAATTCTATAAAAATACTATGCGTATTTTCATTAAAACCATAAGATCTTATAATAGAATTCTTATCTTCATTTTTAGAACATGCAAACAACAAGCTTGCAAGCAAAAAAATAAAAAAATAATGTAAAAATCCTTTCATGGGTATCCTCTTTTTGGTAAATTTTTCAAATTATATCTAAATTCACTCTTGCTTCACTCAAAAAATTATATAATTCTTACATAAAAATAAAGGAGAAAAAAATGAAAAAGAAAATCGCTGCATTATTGACAACCTTAAGTCTTTCAAGTCTTGCTTATGCAGATGGAATTTATGGTGTGATAGCAGATGTAAATGATGGTGCAAAGACTATTTTAATCGATACTACCTATGGAGAAAAAATGAATATAAAAATTCTACCAAATACAGAAATTGACATGGATGATTGTGGTATTTTTGGTATGGATAAATATGGCACTTTTAGAGATTTAAAAGTAGGAACTTTTATAGAAGCTGAAGTTTTTCATGGCTATACTCAAACAACACCAAACCCACAAACACCAAATCAAATTCAAAATATAACCGCTAAAGAAATTAAAATAGAATGCAAAAAAAGAGCTTATTAAGTAAAATAACTCCTAAAAAGGAGTTATTTTAATGCGTTTTTTTCTTATATTAATTTGCATTAGCACTTTTGTATTTGCTTATAAAATTCAAGGTATTTTAAAAAACACTACTACACATACAATAAGTATTCAAACAAGTTTTGATAATAACTTAATTATTACCATTTTACCCCAAACACATATAGATATTTATAACTGCGGAATTTTTGGTAGCAATAAAAAACAAGCCAATGTACAAGATCTAAAAAAAGGAAGTCTTGTTAAAGTTAAAGGCAGTAAAAATGGAAGCATTATCATTGCTGAAAAAATTATAGTAGAGTGTGATGATCAAAGAAGAGCTTATTAAGATAATAACTCTTCTTTATCGTCTTTATTGATTTTTTCTATATAAAGACTTTGTGAAGGAAATGCAAAACTTAGTTTATTTCTTTCGACAATCTTCATTAATTCAAGTAAAATACTTTGTCGTGCTTCTCTAAAACCTGCAGCATCAACTGCTTTAGTATAAAAATATACTTCTATATCAATAGAACTTGCGCTAAAGCCACTCACAGCCACATAAGTATTATTTTTATATCCTTCTAAATCATTCACTGAAACTAAATTTTGTCTATATCTAGCGCGGGTTCCACCATGATTTAGCGCACTATCATCAACTTGAGCTATCAAAGGACTAGTAGCTAATAAATATCTTATATCTTCTACACATTGCTCAAGTTGTTCAGGTCTTGCATCGTAAGTTACACCTATAAATAATTTTACATGGCGTCCTATTTTTCTTTTACTCCAATTTTTTATATTAGTTCCCATAATAGTTGAATTTGGTAAAAACACCAAAGAATTATCAAAAGTTCTAATAGTAGTTTTTCTAAGCCCAATTTCTACTATAGTTCCTTCTATACCTGAAATTTCAACCCAATCGCCTTGATTAAAGCTGTTATCAAAAAGCAAAAGCACAGAAGCAAAGAAATTTGCAATAATATCCTTAGCTGCCAATGCCACAGCCAAACCACCAATACCTAAAGATGCAATCAATGCTGAAATATTAAATCCTAAATGTGATAAAACAAATAAAACAGCTATTACTATAATAATAAAATATAAAATTTTAATAATTAAATTAACCACTTCGCGTTTGCCACTTTTTTCAGCAAGCTTTGCCACAATTACCATACCATAACTATCAAAAATATTTATCACAAGCCAAGCAGTTAAAATAACATAAACAATTGATAAAATATTACTAATTCTTATATCTACAGGCGCAGGATAGTAAAAAATAGTAAAACAAATTCCAATAGCATAAGCAAACAAAAACCAACCCACTGGTCCTTGGAGCTTTTCTAAAAAATGAGTTTTTATTTCTACATTTTCTGAATTTTTTCCAAATAAATGTATCAATACAAAATACAAAATTTTTGCAAGATAAAATTTCAAAGAATAAAACAAAACAATGACAATAATAGAAATAACTATTTTTCCAACATTTACACTACTAATAGAGGTTTGTTTATTAATATAATTAATGGCATTTTGCAAGCCCAAGCCCGTAAATAAAAAATTAGTTTCAAGCAAATTTGCATTATTTCTTAGATATACCAAAATTTCATTATATGACTTGATGGTATTTCTTAAATTATTTTCACTAAGCTCTAAGGTTCTAAGTTGAGTAATATCATTAATTTTCTCTTTATCTAAAGCAAAATTAAAAACTATATCTTCTTTTAATGAGTCAATGCTTTCATCAATAATTTTTTTTATTTTTTGACTTTGAGCACCTTCTATAAAAACTTTTTCTAATTCAAATATACAAAGATAAAAATGTTCTGCAGAGGTTAAATTTAAAAGTTTGATTTTATTATCCACATAATCATAATATCTTTTTTTAGCTTGGGCATTTTCAACACTTTTTTGTAAAGCATTCTTAGTTTTTAAAAAATCTTTTGCTTCTTTATCATCAATCTTTTGAGATACCATTTTTAAAGGTAAAGTAGTCAAAAGAGCTGTTTTTTGTTTTTCTATTTCTTTGATATTATCTTGAAATTCGGTGCTATTTGTATCACCAGTTTTAAAACTTTCCAAAAGTAAATTAAGCTCTATATAATCTTGTACCAAAGCAAAAATACTATTCTTATCCTCTAAAGCATTTTTTTCCTGTGCATTCAAAGTGCTGATAAATAAAAATAATAAAATAATATTAACAATCTTTTTCATACTTTTTTCACCCTCTCTTGTATTAAAACAAAATTTTCAAAATTAAAATCATACTCATAAATTTCACCCGTTTCTATGATGTAATACCAAGCATGAAGTTCTATTTCTTTTTTATTTAAAGCTTCTTCTATACCTGGATAGGTTAATAAATTTTGCAAAGAATTAACCAAGTTCATTTTTTCAGTCATCCAAGATCGCATGGCTAAATCACTGCCTGCAACTTTTAAAACCTTATTTTTAATAGGCTCGAGCAAGGTAAGCCATTTTCTCACATTCGGCATACTCTTTAGCTCATTTTCATTTGCATATAAAGCCGCACAGCCACCACAATTACTATGTCCACAAACTATGATATTTTTTATATGTAAAGAACTAAAAGCATACTCAATAGCTGAAGTAGTTGCCAAAAAATCATCTCCTACTCTATAAGGTGGAACTATATTGCCTATATTTCTTACAACAAAAAGCTCTCCTGGGCCTGTATTAGTAATTAAATTTGGTATAACTCTTGAATCAGCACATCCTATAAAAAGCGTGTGGGGATTTTGTTTATTTTTTAAACTTTCAAAAAGTTCTGCATGCTCTTTAAAATCTTCTTGCATAAATTTTAAAGCACCCTCGATCAAGTCTTTCAAAAAAAGTCCTTTTTTGCATTTTAATAAAGCATTATACTAAATTATTTTTACTTAAAATAAATCTATAAATTTATTTTTTGTTATATTTTTATACAATTTTAATCTTTTATTTATCTTTTTTTTGTAAATTTTAATTTTTAAAAATTATTGGAGGATTTTAATGAGTCTTTATGATAGAGATTATTCTAACTCTAAAACTCAAGAATTTGAAGGTTATGCTAGAAGTAATTTGAGCATTTTTATAAAACAAACTTATCAGCTTTTTGCTGCTTCATTATTAGCTGCAACAGCAGGTGCTTACATAGGAATTTTTGCCTTAGCACATTTATTTGCACAATCTCAAGCAACTTTTTGGATTTTATTTATCGTAGAAATTGGCTTGTTATTTGCATTACAATGGAAAAAAAGAGAAGCTCCGCTTAATTTAGTTTTACTTTTTGCCTTTACTTTTGTTTCAGGACTTACTTTAACACCACTTTTATATTCTGTTTTAGCACTTCCTGCAGGAGCTAGCATTATCGCTCAAGCTTTTGCTTTAACAACAGTGGCTTTTGGTGCTTTAAGCGTTTTTGCTATGAATACAAAAAGAGATTTTACTATGATGGGAAAAATGCTTTTTATAGCTTTAATTGTTATCGTAGTAGCTTCTTTAATTAATATCTTTTTTCAAAGTTCACTTTTAAGCTTAGCAATTTCTGGTATTGGTGCAATTTTATTTTCTTTTTACATTCTTTATGATACTCAAAACATCATTAGAGGAAATTATGAAACACCAATCGAAGGTGCAGTTGCGCTTTATCTTGATTTTATCAATCTTTTCATCTCTCTTCTTAATATTTTAAGAAGCTTTAATAGCAGATAAAAATTTGCGAGAAAAATTCTCGCAAATTTTCTTTACCTCTTTCAAGTTTTTATCAAACTTTTTAAGTTAAAATACTCATTTTATTTTCAATAAGGAAAATTCATGACTACTCTTTTAATTATTTTGCAATTTGCAATTGTTGTGATTATTTGTATTGCTGTTTTATTACAAAAAAGCTCAAGCATAGGACTTGGAGCATATAGCGGAAGTAATGAAAGCTTGTTTGGAGCAAAGGGTCCTGCAGGGTTTTTAGCTAAATTTACTTTTGTGATGGGTGTTTTACTTATCGCTAATACAATTGCTCTAAGTTATATGTATAATAATGCTAATTCTAACTCACTTGCTGAAAAAGCAGAACAAATTTTACCAAAGGCACCTGAAACAAATACAACTAGCATTCCAGTTGCACCAAGTGCTCCAATTAGCGAAAGTAATACTAGCAAATAAAAAAAGGAAATACCATGCTAAATGAAATTTATACCAAGCAAAAACAACAATCAGACAAAAGCTTAGAGGCCTTAAAAAAAGATTTTACTACCATAAGAACTGGCAAAGTAAATATAAATATACTTGATCATATTCATGTAGATTATTATGGTAGTGCAACTCCATTAAATCAAGTAGCAACAGTTTTAGCAACCGATGCTTCAACTATTAGCATTACTCCTTGGGAAAAATCAATGCTAAAAGCCATAGAAAGTGCTATAGCTGCGGCAAACATTGGAGTAAATCCAAATAATGATGGCGAAAGTGTTAAATTATTTTTTCCTCCTATGACAAGAGAACAAAGAGAAGAAAATGCTAAAAATGCTAAAGCTATGGGTGAAAAGGCTAAAGTTGCTATTAGAAATATTAGAAAAGATGCAAATGATGCGGTAAAAAAACTAGAAAAAGATAAAGCAATCTCAGAAGATGAAGCTAAAAAAGCTTATGATGAAGTACAAAAACAAACCGATAATTATACAGCAAAAGTAGATGAGTTAGTTAAAAACAAAGAAGCGGAACTTTTAAAGGTTTAAAAATGAACTTAGAACAAATTTATAAAGATTGTGGAGCATACCTACAAGGACATTTTTTACTTAGCTCAGGGAAACACTCTGAGTTTTACCTTCAAAGTGCTAAAGTTTTAGAAAATCCAAAACTAGCAGGTGAGCTTTGTGATGAGCTTGCGAAAGTTATTGCCAGTTTTAATATTGAATTTGATAGTATTTGCTCGCCTGCCTTGGGTGGAATTTTAGCAGGTTATGAACTTGCTAGAGCTTGCAACAAACGCTTTATTTTCACTGAACGCGTAGAAGGAGTGATGAGTCTTAGACGCGGTTTTGAAGTAAAAAAAGGTGAAAAATTTATCGTTTGTGAAGATATTATTACAACAGGTGGCTCAGCACTTGAGAGTGCAAAAATCATCGAGAATTTAGGTGGAGAGGTAGTAGGTTTTGCAGCTTTAGCAAATCGTGGTTTTTGTGCTGTAAAAAATTTAAACAATCCAAGAAAAGAAAATGCAAAATTACCACAAAATTTACCACTTTTTGCACTAGGAAATTTTGAATTTGATATTTATGATGCAAATACTTGCCCACTTTGTGAAAAAGGCACTAAAGCTATCAAACCTGGTAGTCGTGGTAACTAATGAAAACTAAAGCAAAAATAGCCACTCGCTTTTTAAGATTTAAAGCCTTTTTGATTGATCTATTTTTGCTTTATGTGCCCATTTTGTATTTGTTTTATTTTACTCTTGGCTCTAAAGAAGCTTTTTTAAGCAATCAACTTATAATTTTTTTGTGCCCATTGCTTTTTGGATTTTTACAAGCATTATTTTTAGTAAAAAAAGCTCAAAGTCCTGGACTTAAAGCTTATGATTTATACTTGATTGATATTAAAAATGGACACAAACTTAATTTTTTTAGAATAATCCTACGCTATGTAATTTTCATTATAAGCTTTGGCTTGTTGATTGGCTTTTTGGTAAGCTTTTTAAGAAAGGATACCTTAGCCTTGCATGATATTTTAAGCCAAAGCGCTATTGTAACAAAGGTGGAAAAATGAATAGAAAAAGAATTTATAATCCAAAATCAAATGAAACTTTAAATGATAGAAAAGTATTTAACGGCAACCCACATGGTATTTTAAATTTTACTAAAGCAAAATACACATGGGCTTTAAAACTTTGGGATTTAATGGAAGCAAATACTTGGTTTCCAAAAGAAGTAGATACAACAAAAGATGCACTAGATTATCGTTGCAATCTAACCGTAGCAGAAAAAAGAATGTATGATCTAGTTTGGTCTCAACTTATCTCAATGGATAGTTTTCAAACAAACAATCTTGCTGATAATATCAACCCTTATATCACAGCACCTGAAATCAATGCGGTTTTAGCAAGACAAGCTTATGAAGAAGCAAATCACTCAAAATCTTATGCAGTGATGGTTGAAGCAATCTGTGAAAATACAGACTTAATTTATGAAATGGAAAAACATGATGAGACTTTAAGAGAAAAAAATGATTTCATTTCAAGTATTTATGAAGAATTAGCTGGCGAAGTAGATGATAATAAACTTTTACTTGCAATGGTAGCAAATCAAATTCTAGAAGGAGTGTATTTTTATAGTGGTTTTACTGCTATTTATGCTTTAGCGCGTGCAGGAAAAATGCTAGGTTCAGCACAAATGATACGCTTTATACAAAGAGATGAAATTACTCATTTATTATTATTTCAAAATATGATTAATTCTGTGCGTAAAGAAAGACCTGATTTGTTTAATGATATCAATATAAACAAAATTTATGATATGTTTAAAAAAGCAGGTGAACTTGAGATCAAATGGGGTAAATACATCACTCAAAATCAAATCATGGGTTTTACAGACGATATTATAGAAGAGTACATTCACTATCTTGTTGATCAAAGACTAATAGCTATTAATCTTGATAAAATTTATAATGCAAAACATCCTATTAAATGGGTGGATGATTTTTCTAAATTTAATGATCAAAAAAGCAATTTCTTTGAAAGCAAGGTTACAAACTATTCTAAAGGGAGTTTGAGTTTTGATGACTTTTAAGTCACAAAACTACCCATATTTTACATTTTTTTAAACTAAAATTCTCTTTTTATTTAATATTTTATTTTTATTTATTTCATTATTGTAAAATCCGCCATTTTATTTTATTAGTAAAGGGGTAATTATGGAGTTTTTAGAACTTTTGCTAGTCTTTATTGCCATAGTTCTCATGATAATTAAGCCTGAAAAAGAAAAACTAGCTTTTTCTATACTTGTAATTTCATGGGCTATTATGGTATTTGACTATTTAGGTCGCAAATCAGGCGCAATCTTAGGCCTAATGAATCTATAAGGTGGCAAATATGTGTGATATTAACAAAACTAAATTTTTTTATTTTTTAATGTGCTTGGCAGGTTTTTTAATCATTTTAATGCCTGTTGGAATTGCAAATTTGATTTTTGGTTATATGCTAGGTGATAGCCCTTGTACTTCTTGTTGGGGCCAAAGAGAATCAATGATTTTCATTGGTGTTGCAGCTTTATTTATTGTGCGTTATGGTATGAAAGGTAAGTTCTTAGCTTTTCTTTTAATTGCAACTGCATTTGGTTTATGGCAATCATTTAATCATATAAGCGGACATGCACATCGTGATCTTGATCAAGGTTTTGGTTTGCCTATTTTTGGTTTGCATACTTATTTTTGGGCTGAAGTAGTATTTTGGGCTGTAGTTTTATTACTTGGTGTAATTTTTGCTTTTGCTCCAAAATTTGGCTCCTTTGAAAAAGAAATGGAAGGAGTTAGTTTTAGAAAATTAACTAAATTTAACCTAGCTGCTATGGTTATTGTTGCTTTTATCGTAGCTTCAAATGTCTTCCAAGCTTTCGTAAGCACTGGTCCTATCCCATATAGCGGACAAGGTGATCCAGTTCGTTTTAGTTTAAATCCAAAATATATTATTTGGGATGATTCAGGCTGGAATAAAAGTTGGAAAAGCATTTCTTTCTTAGGAAAACGCGATGTTAAAGAACCTGATTTTGCTTTTGCTCCTGCTAATGAAAAACTAGGTATTGAATTTGATAATAATATCAGTAATGCTCCATTTACAAATATCGATGATAATCTAAAAATCGTAAATGAAACAAAAATTGATTTTCCTAAAGCTATCAATACACTTGATTATATCAATGGAGAATATGTCGCAAGTTCAAAATGGGAAGTATTTTTCCTAGATGATAATTTTAGTACTAAAACAGATTTTCTATTAGACCCATATTTTTCAGCCACAATTAATCCTATCATAGGAATTATTCCTTATTTGGACAACAAATACATCTTAATGGGCTCTAATAAAACTTTCTTAAGATTTGCTCAAAATCCTAATGCAGATGAAGCTTTACAATATGCTGATTTTATTAGAGGGGCAAATAATTTTGAAGGACAAGGTGAAAACCTTGGTCGTGGTAGAATTGACACAGTTAGAGCTAAATTCCATCATATTTTAAGCACAACTACTGATGGAAAATACATGTATCTTGCTACCGTTCCAAACAATAAGGATGCTAAAACTTTTGTAATTTCTAAAATTTCTTTAGCAGATAGAGTTCTTTCAGCTGAATTTACTCCTAAAGCTGAGTTAAAAGAAGGAAAAACTTTGGGCGATCTTTATATAACTTCAATGGTTTTTAAAAATGGTAAAATTTATGCATTAAGTAAAAAGCATAATGTTATTGCTGTAATTGATCTAGACAAAGAAGAAGTTGTAAAAACTATTTCGTATCCAGAAAATATAACTAACGCAAGAAGCTTATTCTTCAAAGATGGTAAAATGCACATCTTATCTTATCAAGATGGATCAAACATCCTTTATACACTTGATTAATCTTAAGGCGTTTTTACGCCTTAAGGATTTTAAAGCTAGATAAATAAAATTTAAGATAAAATAACACTTTTTATCAAGGAGTGCTTATTGATTCATATATTTGAACAAAAACAATGTCAAACTATGGCAGAAGAAATTCGCAAAAACACTTTCATTAATGAAGAATTATTTGAAGCTTTTTGTTCTACTCCAAGAGAAATTTTTTCACCTTTAAAAATGCATGCTTATAGACTTGATGCACTTCCTTTAATGGGTAATCAATGGATAAGCTCACCTTTAACTGTGGCCAAAATGACTATGGCACTTGATTTTAAAGAAGCTGATAGTGTTTTAGAAATAGGTTGTGGTAGTGGATATCAAGCTGCGATTTTAAGTAAGCTTATTAGAAGAGTTTTTACCATAGAACGCATCGAAAAACTTGCAATTAGTGCTATAGAAAAATTTAAAAAACTAAACTATGCTAATATTCATGTAAAATTTGATGATGGGCAAAATGGTTGGAAAAATTATGCACCTTATGATAGAATTTTACTCTCAGCTTATATAGAACACATTCCAAATGTATTATTTGATCAACTTGAAAACAATGGAATTTTAGTAGCTCCTTTACTCATAGGAAATCAACAATTTATCACTAAATTTACCAAAAAAGATGGCAAGATTAGCAAAGAAGTTTTAGATGAATGTCTTTTTGTGCCTATCAAAGATGGCAAAGAATAGTTAAAATTTCATTTTTAAAATAATAAAACCATATTCATCTTTATATTCACCCTCTTGTAAAAAACCATTTTTCTGATAAAAATTTATACGCCTTATAATTATCTTTATTTACTTCAACATATTTCAAATGATAATCATTTATGGCTTTAGATATTAAAGTAGTGTCTATACCTTTGTTAAAATATTTTGAACTTAAAAACAACATTTCAATTTTATCATCCACAAATGCTAAAAATCCAATCATTTTGTCTTTATTATAACAAATCAAATAATTTAAACTAAAGAATACTTGAGAATTTAAAAGATCATTTTTAATCTTTTCTCTATCAAAATCAGATAAAAAATCATGGGAATGTTTCACACTATCCTCCCATATATCGATCAATTTATCCTTAATATTATCTGTAATTTCTTTAAAATATTTAATTTTAATATAATTATTTTTAAACATAAGCTTTTTATAGGGGATGTTTTTTTATAATTATGTTAAAAAAGGAATATTATGAGTTTTAAAAGAATACTTTTTGGCTTATTTACTACTAGCATGCTTTTTGCCTATGAGCAAATGCCTCAAAATGCCTCACATGGAAATTTCATAGACAAAGACAAATGGAAAAATTTAGATAAAAACTGGATTTACTGTGAAAGTGGTTTAAATCAAGATTTCATCAATATAAACAGTAAAAAGGCTACAAACAAAAATCATTCTTTAGAATTTAACTACTCAAATGATTCTTTTGGCTTAATAAATGATGGTTATACCATAAAAATGCATTTTGAAAGCAATGGAAGCCATATCGTGCTAGATAATACAGCTTATAATTTATCTCATTTTCACTTCCATAGTCCATCAAAAATTTCTATTGATAAAAAGTCTTATCTTTTAGAAATTCATTTTAGTCATGTAAGTCAAAAAGGAGATATAGCAGTAGTTGCGCTGTTTTTACAAGAAGGTATGGAAAATCCTTTTATTAAAAAAATCATCCGTGCTTTTCCTAAAAAAGAAGGCGATAAACTTTATGTTCAAGGCTTAAGTGCTAATGAATTATTGCCAAACAATCTTCAATCTTTTTATATCTTTAAAAATAAACTCAACAAGCCTTGTAATCAAAAAATCACTTGGATAGTTTTAAAAGACATAAGCTATGCCTCTAAAGAGCAAATCCAAACTATACAAAATTTAATGGGAAAAAATGAGAATTTAAAAATACAAGAAATTAATAATTTAGAACAAAATGATTAAGTAAGCTAAACTTAATCATGTATAAAAGCTTGAATTTTTTCTAAATTAGCTCTAAAAAGTTTAAAATTTAACTCGCTTGAAATTTTTAAATCAGCAAAAAAAGGATTTTTCAAACTAGCTATGAGCAAATAATCATCTTTTTTCAAAACTCTTTGTGTAGAAAATTCTTTATCCTTTAATTTTTCAAAAATACTTTCATTTGACTTAATATCTTCTTTTAATTTCTTACTATAAAGCAAAATTCCACAAAAGAAATTCCCAAATTCATCTTTAAATTTCACATCATAAAGAATAAAATCATCAAAAATAAAAGAATTTTGAGAATGATAAGTTTTTAAAGAAAAATCAAAAGTAATTTTTTCAAAATCTTTTTGATCAAAGCCTTGTTTGTCAAATTTAGCATTGTTTTGCTTTAAAAATTCTTCACACATTTTAAATACAAGCTCATTGCGTCCCCACATAAGCTTTCTTCCTAAAATTCTAAAAAACAAAACTCCTGCTAAAACAGCAAAAAACAAAGCTATAATCACATCCTTGCTAAATTGAAAAGCAAGAAAAAATATAACCAAAGCTTCAGCAAATGCTAAAATTTGTAAAGCTTTGAGTCTTTTATTTAAAGCTTGTCTTATGGCTTCAAAATCCATTAAGACTTAGCCTTTTCCATTCTTTTTCTTTGAGTAGGATCAAGATATCTTTTTCTAACTCTAATATTTTGTGGAGTAACCTCTACAAGTTCATCTTCTTCTATCCACTCTAATGCTCTTTCAAGGCTTAATTTTCTAGGTGGTACAAGCTTAATCGCATCATCGCTTCCACTTGCTCTAACATTAGTTAAATTTTTACCTTTAATAGGATTAACATCTAAATCATTTGGGCGTGAATGCTCACCTATAATCATACCTGTATATACTTTTGTTTGAGGATCGATAAACAACACCCCTCTATCTTGTAAGTTAAATAAAGAATACCCTAGTGCAACACCATTTTCCATAGAAATTAACGCGCCATTATTTCTTTTTTCAACTGCTCCACTAAATGGACGAAACTCTAAAAAGCTATGGTTCATAACACCTTCGCCTTTAGTATCTGTTAAAAATTGTGATCTAAATCCTATAAGCCCACGCGCAGGAATTTCAAACTCAAGTCTTGTTTGACCATCTCCAGTTGGTGTCATAGTTTTCATTTCAGCTTTTCTTTTACCTAGTTTTTCAATCACTACTCCGGTAAAATCATCAGGCACATCAATCACTAAATGCTCAAACGGCTCTGTTTTAACACCATCTTCTACCTTAACGATAACTTCAGGTCTACCCATACAAAACTCAAAACCTTCTCTACGCATATTTTCGGCTAAAATAGTTATTTGAAGTTCACCTCTTCCACTTACTTTAAATTTACCTTCGCCTGTGCTTTCATATTTCATAGCAATATTAGTTTTCATTTCAGCTTCTAAGCGTTCTGCGATTTTATTTGAAGTTACATGTTTACCTTCAGTACCCGCTAAAGGACCATCATTTACTGAAAATACTATACTTAAAGTTGGCTCTTCTATGTGTAAAGGATCAAGCGGCATAGGGTTATTTGGATCTACCACACTATCTCCTACATCTAAAGCTTCAAAACCTGCAATCGCTACAATATCGCCTGTCCCTGCTTCTTCAATGTCCATTTTTTCTAGACCCATAAAACCAATAAGTTTTGAAATTCTTCCATTGATTTTAGAGCCATCTGCTTTAGCAAGCATAACATTTTGATTTTTCTTTACTTTACCATTAAAAATTCTTGCAATCCCTATCTTACCAACGAAATTATCATAACCTAGAGTAAAAACTTGAAGCTGTAAAGGATTTTCATCACTACCACTTGGAGCAGGCACACGCTCAAGTATAGTCTTAAACAATGGTTCCATGTTAGTGCTTTCATCTTCAAGTGCAAGTTTTGCATAACCATTTTTAGCAGCCGCATATACTACTGCAAAATCAAGTTGTTCATCATTTGCCTCTAAAGCCACAAAAAGATCAAAAATTTCATTGATCACTCTTTCAGGATCAGCAGCTGGCTTGTCGATTTTATTAATAACAACAATAGGTTTAAGCCCTAAAGATAAAGCCTTTTTTACCACAAATTTAGTTTGAGGCATAACCCCTTCTTGTGCATCAACTAAAAGCAAAACCCCATCAACCATTTTTAACACACGCTCAACTTCACCACCAAAATCAGCATGGCCTGGAGTGTCTATGATATTTATTTTTGTGCCTTTATAATTAATAGCAGTATTTTTAGAAAGTATAGTGATACCTCTTTCTTTTTCTATATCATTACTATCCATTACACGCTCAGCTATTTGTTCACGCTCATTAAAAGTTCCTGATTGTTTTAAAAGCTCATCTACCATTGTTGTTTTACCATGATCAACATGAGCTATAACAGCTATATTTCTAATATTATCCAAGTTTTTCTCCAAAGTCTTAAATTTAAAATCTAATATTATATAAAAAAAATGCTTAAAAATTAAGATTTAAAAATTGGAACACTTGTTGCTTTTGTCTTGAGTAAGAATTATTTTTAAGGAGAAAAATATGTCAAACCTAAATACTCAAATCTTTAACGCTAACTTAGAAAAACAAGGAACTTCAGTTTTAAATAGTAAGCATTTTATGGAACTTTTAAATTATTTAGAAGTTATAAATTCAAATGAAGAAAAAGAATTAAATTATGCAAAACTTTCAAGTAAAGTAAGTGAAATTTTAGATGATGCTAAAAATGAAAATGCGGTTTTAAATGCTAAAAACATAGAAGAATTATTAGTGATATTTAAAAATTTTAATCTTACTCATGAAAATTTAAAACTTGATTGTGCAGCACAATTACAAAATTTATTTCCAAATTTAGCAAAAAATAATTTTTTAGTAGGTTAATTAATGTCTAATATCCAAGCTAGTGATGCTTTAAACTTACTAAGCATCACTCCACAAAATGAAAACCCAAGTAAAGAAAACACTAGCTCGCAAAGTGATGGCGAGGAATTTTTAAATTCCTTATTGCAAGCAATAAATGAAAAAGATGGAAGTTTACCAAAAGATTTCAAGACTCCGCAAAAAGATGATAAAGTTAATGATAAAATTTTAAAAGATGATGTCAAAGACAAAATACCGCTGGATGAAAAAGATGCTTTGAAGCTTTTTGAGGGTGCAAATTTTATGCAAATTCTTTCTTTATTAGAGGTTTTACAAAGCGATAGCAAGGATATAAAACTAAACAAACTTGTCCAATATAATACTGCTATTTTAGCTCTTGAAAAAAATCTACACAAGCTAAAAAATATAAAAAATATTAATGAGCTTTTTAATGTGGCAAAAGAGCTTAGATTAAACATCAAAAATATAAAATTTGAACAAATTAAAGATTTAAAAGAAGCCTTTCCAAATCTTGATAAAAAAGGTTTTTTTGAAATACCAAAACAAAATAATAATACTAATGTTTTTCAAGATTTAATCAATCAAAAAATTACCAAGCTTTTAAAAGAAGAACCAAATACAAGCAAAAATATAAAAAGCAAAGAAAACGAAGGTGTGTCTTTGCTTTCTTCTGCTTTAAAAAATATAGAACTTCCAAAAAAAGATATAAAAACACAAGCAAAAGAAAACATTCAAAACATAGATTTTAAAGAAAAATTAGTAGAAAAAATTCAAATTCAGGATGAAAAAGAAATAAAAAACGCAAAAAATATCCAAAATACAACAACAAAATTCAATGAAAAACTAAGTGATATTGAGTTAATTAATCTTACTCAAAACACAAACCTAAAAAAAGATATTAAAGAAAAAGAAAAGCTAGATTTTAAAGAAATATTAAAGAATGAAAAACTAACTATTAGCGAAGATAGCTTTAGTAAAAAAATAAGTTCTGTTTTAGAAAATTCAAAAGATTTAAAAGCTGAATTAACAAATATAAAAAATACTCAAAATATACAAAATCAAAATCAAGATTTAAAAATTAACTTAGAAAATCAATTGGCCCCTCAAGATAAACATTTAAAAATAGATAAAAGTAATCAAAATATAGATAATTTTAGTGATATTTTTAAACACACAAAAGAGTTTTCAAAAGATGAAAATGATCATAGTGAAGAAAATTTAAATTCTTATGTAAGGGAAATGAATAGGGTTTCTAATAATTTTATAAAAAATCAAAATATTCCTATGAAAGAAACTTTCAATGATTTTGCCCAAGAATTTAAAGAAAAACTAGAAAGCTACAAAGCACCTATAACTCGCTTTAGTATAACTCTTAATCCACATAATCTTGGAGAAGTAGAAGTAACTTTAGTCCAAAGGGGTTCAAATTTAAATATTAGCTTTAACTCTAATCAGAATACCTTAAATCTTTTCATACAACATCAAGCTGAATTTAAAAATGCTCTTGTAAATATGGGATTTACAAATTTAGAAATGAATTTTAGTAATCAAGAAAGAAAAGAACAAAGCAATCCGCAAAGACAAAAAAACAACAATAGTAAAGAAGATAAGGTGAATTTTGAAAAAGAAATTCAAGAAAAACCGAGCTTAGAAATGGTTTTAGCAAAATATTTTTAAATGGAATATTTTTTGCTTTGAGCTTTAAAAATATATAAAAAAGGATTTTTATGTCAAATATAAACACACAAACCCTTCAAGGTCCTTTAGCAACGCTTAATACTAAAGATATGCCAAATGCTAAAGGAAGCACTAGAGCCGGTGAAGGTGATAGCGGGTTGATTTACAACCCTGGGGCAGAACTTGACAAGGATGCGTTTTTAAAGCTTCTTTTAATAGAACTCCAACATCAAGATCCAACAGATCCTATGGATACTGAAAAAATGCTTACCCAAACGGCACAACTTTCAGCACTTGAAATGCAAGATAATACTAATAAAACCATGACTCAACTTGTAACTGCGATGACAAAACTACAAAATTCTATTGCAGCAAGCACAGGTATGAGCGCACTAGCTGCAGTTGGAAAGCTTGCAACAGTTAAAGATAATTACCTTGTAGTGGCAGATGATGATATACAATTTCAAATTAATATGTATTTACCACAAGAACCACAAAAAGGTAAAAAGACTGATATTGATATTGAAGGTTTTGAACTTAAGAAAAATGGCGAAGATAAACTAGATATAACAGGTAAAGTTGATAAAGAAATAGCTGAACCTGGAGAAACTATACATATAAAATTAAAAGATGACAAAGGTCAAGAAGAAACGGTTCAAGCAGTAGTTGGAGAAGATCAAACATTTAAAATAGTAGGACATACCCCAAGTGTTGATATCAAAACAGCAAAAATTGATTCAGCTTATAAATCAGACAGCACACCTGTAACATTTACTATTTATAATGAAGCAGGAGATCCTGTAAGAACAATGAGTGTTAAAGATATGAGTGCTGGTATGAAACAAATCGTTTGGGATAGAACAGATGATAGTGGAAATCCTGTACCATCTGGAAAATACTATGTAAGAGCAAGCTATATAGGTGAAGATGGCACAACCGTTAATTCAACTTATGGTGCTTATCCTATCACTGGAGTTAAATTTGAAGAAGGTGAAGCTCTAGTTGGTATGGGCGGTAGCTGGGTTAAATGGGAAGATATTAAAGAGATTACAGGATAAAATCATGTTTACAGCATTTTACAATGGAGTAAATGGAGTAAAATCCCAAAGTTATGGTATAGACAATACCGCTCATAATATAAGCAATGTCAATACAGTCGGTTTTAAATACTCTGATGTGGCATTTAAAGATGTATTTTATAGCACCATAACAACACAATCATATAACAAAGGTCAAACTGGTTATGGTAGTGTAGCAGGAGCTACTAATGATATTTTTGAACAAGGTCCGTTAGTTTCTACTGATAATGAATTTGATGTAGCAATTGCTGGAAAAGGCTTTTTTGGTGTAAGTAATGCCAATGGGGTTTATTATACTAGAAATGGTGCTTTTAAACCTGATGCAAATGGATTTTTAGTAGATTCAAATGGAAATTATGTACTTGGAACTATGAATCCATCATTACAAGAAATTCAACTAAGTGATAGAGTTTCTAATATGTTTGGTCAGATTATGGGACAAAAAGTCACTACAGCTTGGAGTGGAACACCTGGACAGAATTTACAAATGGGCGGAGTTAATACTCAAGGACCTATTTCTGTACCTAAAAATCTTTACTTACCACCTCAACCAACTCAAAATATAACTTGGAGTGGAAATTTAGACACAAGCACCAAAACAGAAGCAGTAAATGTAGATGTAGATGCTTCTAAATTTGAATTTAGTAAAAATGAAGATGGTAGTGTAAAAATTTCAGGTAGTGTAAAAGATGAACAAATTTATGGTATAAAACCTGGCGATACTATATATTTTAAAATCACTGATGAAAAGGGTGCTAGTCAAACATTACAAGCTACTTTAGATGAAAATTTAGCTTTTAGTATCGACAATCAAAAACTAGATAAAGTCGATTTAGAAACAGTCAAATTAGAATCATCTCACTTAAGCGTTGAAAAAGAAGTAGCTGATAGCACAGAACTTTCTGCAAAATTAATAAATCCTGATGGATCTATTAGTTGGGTAAAAGTTAAATTAGATAGAGTTTTACCGCAAAATGGTACAGATTTAGAATACAAAGCCGTTGCACAAGTGTATGATAATGATGGCAATAAAATAGGTGGAACAACTGAAGGTTTAATCACTTTTAACGAATCTGGAGCTTTAGTATCTAACACCTTAAATTCGGTAGATAATAATGGCACAAGGGTTAATATAAATCTTGGTTCTTATTATGATCCAAATATACCAAATTCAGGCTATGATGGGCTTCATGCTTTACAAAACAAACAACCTTCAGTGCATACACAAACAGATGGTAAGGGCGAGGGGTTTTTAAATAATTATTCTATTAACACAGATGGCACTATCATCGCCACTTTTACCAATGGAGATCAAATAGCTATGGCAAAACTTGCTTTGTTTAATTTTACAAACGAACAAGGCTTGGAAAAGCTAGGGGAAAATCTTTATGGGCAAACAGGAAATAGCGGTAATCCAACTTTTTTACTTGATGCTAATGGAAATTTCAGCACAGCAACTTTTAAAGGTTCTTATTTAGAGCAATCTAATGTAGATTTATCGGTAGCTTTTACTAACTTAATCACTCTACAAAAAGCTTATGATTCAAGTAGTAAAAGTATCACAACAGCCGATCAAATGATACAAAAAGCAATCAACATGAAACGCTAATTTTAGCTTTTCATGTTTTATTTATATTTTTTTGCTCTAAGATATATTTTACCTCTTGCTCAAAAAATTCATACACCCTAAGCTGAACCAAAGATTCTTCTTCATTTTTATCTATTAAACGCTCAAGTTTATCAAATTTTATCTTTTGTATATATCTTGGATTTTTTTTCAAAAGCAAAGCAATATTTTTAAGTAAAGTATCCAAACTAAGCTCACTTTTTAAAACTCTATCTACATATTCTTTAGAAGTTTGCACCAAAATTGCTTGCCTGCTTTTATCTTTTGGATAAATTTCACTAGCAATATCAGCTAAAACTTGCCAAATTTCTGCTTTTATATTTTTATTTGCCACAATAATAGCCGCAAAAGATTTTGCTCTAAATTCTAAAGACAGATGACTAGGAACAAAAAATTCTCTGAATTTAGATAAAAAATTTGCAAATATACTCAACATACTTCACCTCAATGTTTTTTAAGATATTTTAAGATATTATTTCAACTGCCTTCTCTTAGACCTGTGCAATGCTATTTTTAAGCACCGCTTCAGGGTGGGAACACAGCAGAGCACTTAGACTTAGTGTGTGCCGCAGTCATCTGGGAGAGGGTTTTAAAGTTTAAAATACCCTTTAATATCCTCACAAATTCTAAAGAAATTTACCCCATTAATAGTCGGATTTGTTTTAAAATACTCATACATTCCCACAAAACCGCTTTCAAGCTCTTTAGACTTTACTCCATAGCTAATCGATAAAGCTGCTTCTATAAAAGCTGCTAGCTTATCACAATATTTCAAAGCCTTTCCATCAATAGCCTTAAAACGATCCTCATTAACCGCATCTAAACTACCACTATAAACACTTGGTTTGTTATTAAAAATACGATTTTCAAATTCATTTTTTACAAAGGCACTTTCTTCATTTTGTCCTTCTCTAATACCAAGTATATAACTAAATTCTTCTCTAAAAGATAGTGGTATAAAAGGTAAAATTTTCTCATTAATAAGTTTCATTTCATACTCATTGATGATTTCATTTAAACCATCTATGCCATATTTTACCGGAGAGATGATATCTCTAGTTAAACTTTCAGGCAAATCATGAAACAAAGCACAATAAAAATTGCTTTCTATCCTACCATCGCATGCTTTTACTTCTAAAGAATAAAAATAAGACAAAATAGCTACCACAAGCATATGTCCTAAAACCGCAGTTTCTGGAATCCTTGGAGTTTGTGCCCATCTTTTTTGAAAACGCAAGCGTCCGCTTAGATCGATTATTTTAGAAATTTTTCGATTAAGAGCTATTTTTCTTGCGCCAATTAACTCATAATAATCTTCTAATTCTTCTTCAACCTTAGCCTTAATCTCATCAATATCACTTAAAAATGAACTAGTTTGATAAACTATATTAAACTCCCACCTTGTCGCAAAATACGAAGCAGCTTTTAAAACAAGCCTTTCTTTCGCACAATCTTTACCTTGCAAAAAAAGCTCATAGCGTTTTAAAAACTCACCATTTTCAATATCTTGAATCATCGGTGCGATTTTACTTAACACCCAAGCACTTACTTGCTCATTTTTTGCACGCGTTATCTCATGATACACATCAGGGCGTATATCAGTCACTACCACCCTACTTAAAAACTCAAAAATTCCTGCTTCTATGATAAAACGCATATTGACATCTTTTTCCATTTTAGCAATGAAATAAGCAATGATGAATTTATGTGCTTGTTTATCAAGCTCAACTAAATTTGTCATTCTAGGATAATCATTCCACCTTGATATAGAAGCAGCTTTAAAAATATGCTCTATCAATTCTACACTAATCATTTATTTCCTTTTTTTGCTGTGATTTTACTTTATTTTATAATCTTTAGCAAATTTTAGATATGTTTGAAAATGAATTAGAGTGATTAAAAGCTTTCTATATCACTTAACTTAAGATAAACCTCATCATTTTTACTAAGCTCTTTGTGATGATAAATACTAAAAATATGTCCTTCCAAACTCACGCTTAACTCATAAAAATCCCCATAAAACACGCATTCTAAAACGCTAGCCTTTAAAGGAGTTTGTGAGGTTGAAATTTGTATATCATTAGGGCGTAAAATGCCATTTTTACTTTGTAAATATGCTTTAAAATTCTCATCTAAAATTGTATTTGGATCTATAAAAAATGCTTCGCCCAAAAAACAAGCACTATCTATATTTTTAGGCTTATAAAAAAGCTCTTTAGCGCTTCCATAGTCTAAAATTTTCCCATCCTTAATCAAAGCGATATTATCTGATAAATAAAAAGCATCGTCTTTATCATGTGTGACAAAAATAGCACTAAGCTTATGTTCTTTCAAGATATTTTTGATTTCTTTGCGCATTTTAACGCTTAAAGTGTGATTTAAATTTGAAAAAGGTTCATCAAAAAGTATGATTTTTGGCCTTGCAATTATGGTTCTTGCTAGTGCTACTCTTTGGGCTTGCCCACCACTTAGCTCATTTGGATAGCGTTTTAAAAGTGTATTTAAATTTAAAATTTCCAAAACCTCATCAAGCCTTTGTTTTTGCTCGTTTTTACCTAAAGAGCTTATACCAAAGCATATATTTTCTTCTACATTTAAGTGCGGAAACAAAGCATAATCTTGAAACAAAACCCCCACATCACGCTCTTGCGGGGCTAAATACACACTCTTAGAAGCAACTAGTTTATCCCCTATATAAATACTACCATCATTGATTTCAAAAAAACCAGCTATACAACCAAGCAAAGAACTCTTACCACAGCCACTTTCTCCCAAAATACTGACAATCTCGCCTTCTTTTAAGCTCAAAGAAATTCCCTTTAAGACCTCTATTTTTCCAAAAGATTTGTAAAGATTGTCAATTTTTAAGATTTCCATTATTGTCCTTTTTGGTTGTTTTTATTTTGCAAATAATGCATTAAAAATGTAGAGATAATCCCAAATAACACTATAATCAAAGATGGCAAAGAAACATTATAAATTAACTCATTTTCACTATAAGCAAACACAAGCGATGAAAGCGTTTGAAAACCTGAAGGTGAAAGTATAGTTGAAATAGGTAATTCTTTTAAAATATCCACACAAATAATCACCACAGCTAAAGCTAAATAATGTTTCATCAAAGGAAAATGAATTTGAGTGAAAATTTTAAGTGGTTTTGATTTTAAGGTTAAATTTGCATAGTCTATATTTTTAGAAATTCTCTCATAGCCTGATTGAGTTGCAAAAATTCCAGAAGCTAAAAATCTCACAAAGTATCCAAAAAACAGCACTAAAAATCCACCACCTATGGCATATTCAAAAGACAAAAGATCAAAAATATAATTTAACACACCCAAAATCACTAAAATTCCCACAGCTACCACAGCTCCAGGTAAAGAATACCCCAAAGTCGTAAGCCAAAGGATGATTTTAGAAGCTTTTGTATCGTTTAAACGCACTATAAAACATAAATAAAATGCCACTCCCACAATAGCAAAAGAACTCACTAAAGACACACTAAGACTATAAAATGCAGGTGTTAAGACATTGCTTAAATTTTGCATAAAATCAAACCCGGCCCAATAAACAAGCCACATAATAGGCACGACAAAAGCTAAAAATGCCACTAAAAAGCACCATAAAAAGGCTAAAAATGCCTTTAAGCCTTTTAACTCATCTTTTGGGGTAGGTAAAAATACATTTTGATTAAAACCTTTTTTACCTCTTTGAATTTTTTCTAAAAGCATTAAAAATGCGATAAATACAAGTAAAGCCACGCTTAAAGCCACAGCACTGACTTCATCGCCACCACTTCCCCATGTTCTAAAAATTCCTGCACTAAAAGTATCTACGCCAAAATACGCCACCAAACCATAATCACTCAAAACCTCCATAGCCACCAACAGCAAAGCACCCACTATACCCACACGACAAAATGGTAAAATCACTTTAAAAAATGTTTTTAAATTAGAAGCCTTAAGTGTTTTGGCACTTAAAATGATATTTCCAAGTCCATAAGCAAAGGTATTTTTAGCAAAAAAATACACATAAGGATAAAGAGCAAAAGATAAAATCACAATCACACCATATGCATTCATGATATCTATACGCCTATCAACACCTAAAAGCGTGGGAATTAAGCCTTGAAATTCAAACAAATCAATCCAAACAAAACCCATTACATAAGAAGGTATAGCCAAAGGTAAAATCAAAAACCATTCAAAAAATTTCGAGCCAAAAAATTTATAAAAAGCTATCAAATAAGCACTAATTAATCCTATAATCAAACACAACACTAAAGTCCCAAACAATATAAAAGCACTACCAAAAATATACCTTGGTAAGACATTTTTACTCAAATGTTTTAAGGTATTAATATCTATAAAAGGAAGGTGTAAGATAATAGCAAGTATAGGCAGTATGATTAAACTACAGAAAAAAAAGGTGGCAAAAGACCACCTTAGACTTAAAAATTTCAAATTTTATTTTTCCTTAATTATTTCCATTGAACTTCATCAAAAATCATTAAAGCTTCTTTAGCATTACCCCAATAAGCTTCAAAATTTGGCTTTTCTACTTTAAACTCGCCCCAAGATTGTAAAATTTTAGCAGGTTTTACTTCTTTATTTACTGGATATTCATAATTTTGGTTTGTTAAAATTTCTTGTGCTTCTTTTGAAAGCATAAACTCGATAAATTTAACCGCAGCTTCTTTATTTTTAGAAGTTTTTAAAACACCTATACCGCTTACATTGATATGTGTTCCTCTATCATCTTGGTTTGGAAAAATCACTTTTACTGAATTTGCAGCTTCAACATCTTTAGGATTTTTTGAATTTGCTAAATGTCCTAGATAATAACTATTTGATATAGCCACATCGCCTTCTTTTGCATAGATTGCACGAATTTGATCACGGTCCCCACCTTTTGGAGTGCGTGCAAGATTATTTGCTATGCCTTGTGCCCATTCTTTTGCTTTTTCTTTGCCCAAAGTATCTATCATAGCACTTAACAAAGAAATATTATAAACATTATTTGAACTTCTTACTAAAACCTTACCTTTAAATTTAGGATCAGTTAAATCTTCATAAGTTTTAATCTCTCCATCTTTAATTCTATCTTTAGAAGCGATGATGATTCTTGCTCTTGTTGTAAAAGCATACCATTCGTTATTTTTGCCTCTTAGCTCTTTTGGAGAAAGTTTTTCTAGCTCAGGCGAGCTAACTGAAACAAAAAGATTATTTGTGCGAACTTGTTCTAAATTTCCCGCATCAGCAGTCATAAATAAATCTGCTTTTGAATTTTTACCTTCAACTTCTAATCTTTTAGCAAGCTCATTAGCCTTAGCTTGCACCACATTTACACTAATGCCTGTTTTTTCTTGAAATAATTTGAAAATTCCTTTATCAGAATCATAATGACGATGAGAATAAATCGTAAGCTCTTGAGCACTTAAGCTCATAGCAGCTAGTAAAGATAGTAAAACTACTTTTGCTTTCATTTTATAAATTTCCTTAATTTTAAATTTTGAAATTGATAAGGATTATTATATTAATAATTCACTTTATATTTACTTAAATTGATATACATAATCAATTTAAAATAAAATAATACAAAATTAACATAAATCAAGATATTTTTTCTCTTATTTTTATATAATCATCAAGAATACAATATATAAAGGAGATAAAATGACACAAGAGCAAATTCAAATCATCAAAGATTGTGTACCAATTTTACAAAAAAATGGTGAAGTTTTAACTAAAGAATTTTATAAAATCATGTTTGAAGAATATCCTGAAGTAAAACCTATGTTTAATATGGAAAAACAAGCTTCAGGAGAGCAACCAAAAGCTTTAGCAATGGCTATTTTAATGGCAGCAAAAAATGTAGAAAATTTAGAAAATATGAGAAGCTTTGTTGATAAAGTAGCTATCACTCATACAAAATTAAATGTCAAAGAAGAGCATTACCCTATAGTAGGTGCTTGTCTTTTAAAGGCTATTAAAGTAGTGTTAAATGCAGATGAAACTATACTAAAAGCTTGGGAAGAAGCTTACAAAGCTATCGCACAATTTTACATAAACATTGAAAAAGAAATTTATGCAAAAGCTAAGTGACAATAGGCTTTGATTTTCAAAGCCTATTTTAAAAACGCTATCCCCGCTTTTGCTATTTTTACATCCTCATCTAAGTGTGCTCCACCCACACCTATACCACCAACAACAACTCCATCTATAAAAATCGGTACCCCACCAGGCATAATAGAAAACTTATCATCTAAATAACGAATATCTTCAGGTATTTTACCCTCTTTTACACCTTTAAAAATAACTGCTGTTTCTCTTTTTTGCGAAGTGGCTGTGTAGGCTTTTTTATAACTAGCATTAATCGTATGCACGCCTGCTTTATCATCTCTTAAAACTGCTAAAATTTGACCAGATTTATCTACTATGGTAATACTTACATGAAAGCCATTTTTTCTTGCTTCTTTCTTTGCAAGATCCAAAATCCCTTCAACCATTTGCGAAGTTAGAACAGGCTCTTTTACAAGCTCAAAAGATTTTGCCATCAAACTTACTCCTAAAAATAAACATAAAATAAATAATTTTTTCATTTTTATCCTTTAAAATTTTTCTACTGCATTTTTTGCTAGCTCTTTAATATCGCCTTTTAATTCACAAATTTGACCATTTTGTGCGAGTAAAATTCTATCAGCCATGTCAAAATATACTTCATCATGTGTTATAGCAAATATTGTAATGCCTTTTTGCTTTAAAAGTGGCAAAAGCTTAGTATAAAAAAACTTTCTAAACATAGGATCTTGATCAGCTGCCCACTCATCTAAGATTAAAATATCTCTTTTTTCAAGTAAAGCATTAAGCATAGCAAGGCGCTTTTTTTGTCCAGCCGAGAGCTTTATAGTGCTAAAAGTATTTTCCACAAGCTCTACTTTTTCATTTAGTTCTAAAATTTCAAGCCAATATACCAAGTCTTCTTTGCTAAATTTCTCATCTTCTAAAACATGCTCAAATAAATGAAAATCACTAAAAATCGCACTAATTAAACTTCTATATTCATAAATATTTTCTGAAGTTACTTTTTCATCATCTAAAAAAATATCCCCTTTAAAGTCTATAAAAAGTCCTGCTAAAATCATAGAAAAAGTAGATTTACCACTACCATTTTTCCCTATTAAAAATACACATTCACCCTTTTTAAGCTCAAAATTTACAGGTTTTAGTGCAAAATTTTCATTATAAGAAAAAGATACATCTTTAAAACAAAGTTTTTGCCAAGTTTTTTTATTTTGACTAATTTTAAACTCATGAGAATAATTTTCTAAATTTAAATTTGAAATTTTATCTAAAGCGATTTTTGCCATCATAAGCGTAGGAAAACTTCCTATCATAGCTCCAAGTGGTGATCTTAAAAAAAGCACACTTAAAGCAATAGTAGTAGCACTTTGCAAACTAGCAAGTTCATAACTTAAAGCTATATAAAACTCCACTCCTACTAAAGCTAGCATGGCGCTATTGCTCCAATTATTAGATAAGATATGTAAGATATTTCCTATAGTGGAGCTTTTTTTCTTTTTTAGAGCATTTTTTTCAAACTCGTTTTCATAATAATACTTTGCCCTTAAAGGATTTAAGGTTAATTCTTTATGCCCTTGTAAAATATTTTGATAGTTTTTTTGCAAAGCATCATCATTTTCCCTAGCATTTTTAAAATAAAAATACACCTTACTCATTAAAAAATTATCCACCAAAAAAACGCACACTATCCACACAAAACACAAAAAGAAAATTTCTAAAGAAAGATAAGCTATATAAGCACTTACACAAATAATCAAAACACTTGATTGTATGAATTCAGGAAGTCTTAAAAGTCCAAAAGAAATACTACGCACATCATTATTCAAAGAAGCCAAAATCTTTGCTTTAGTAGTATTTAAAATACTCAAAACACTTGTATCTAAAATTTGCTTTACAACCCTTCTTTGCATTTTAAAAATAAAACTTTGTCCAAACGAGCTTAAAGCAATTTCTACAAAAGAAGAACTCGCAAAAAATACAAGCAACAAAAGCACAAAATACACGATAATATTTGAGTTTTCAAGATTAGCTTTTAATAAAAATTCATTGATAAAAACTAAAGTCAATACACCTAATATACTCGTAAAAATACTAAAAAGCAAAAAAAGAATGATTTTTAATTTGCTTTCTTTAAATAAAAAAACTAAAAATTTCATTTAATCTAAACCTTAACTCTAAAAGTAAATTATATAACAAAAATATGCATAATAAATTATTTATATTGTTTATGTTTATTTATTTTTATTTAACTATAAATAAATTTTGTTATAATATATTTAAAAATTACATATTGATATTAATAATTATTTAAGGATAGCTGATGTCTAGTTTTTCTAACCATATTCTTTTATCTGGTATTGTTATTTCTATCTTATTTGATCAAAGTCTAGCGCTACCTAGTGGTGGTAAATTTACACATGGAACTAGTGGTTCTATTAGCATAAATGATAATCATATGAATATCCACGGAAATGGGCAAAATTCTGTAATACAATGGGGTGGTGGCTTTAGCATAGGCAAAGGTGAAAGTGTAAATTTTAATGGAAACAATAAAAACTACCTAAACATTGCTCATGGTACAAGTAAATCCACCATAGAAGGTTTATTAAATGCAAGTGGCAATAATGTCTTTTTAATCAATCCTAATGGAGTAATCATAACTAAAACAGGAACTATCAATGCCAATCGCTTTGTAGCTTCAACCTCATCAATAAGTTCTGATGAAATACAAAAATTTGCAAATGGAAAAACAAACACCATACAATCACCCATTATAAAATTAGATAAAAACAATGGCAATGTAGTTAATATGGGAAATATTAACGCTGAAGAAGTTGTCTTTATAGGAAATAAAATTTTATTAAATTCAAATATTAAAAATTCAAATGATTTATTAACTAAAATCAACTCAAAAAACATCAAACTTATAGGAAACGAAATAGACATTGATACATCAAATATAAACGCAAATTCTTTATCAAAATTAGAAGTAAGTGCTAAAGAAAGAGGTTCTATATATTTAAATGCTAGTGGATATTACTACGATCCTAATTCTTTTGCAGTTTTTGATAAACTTAAACAAGCTGATTTTCAAAATATAAAACATAATAATAACTCTTTTAACATATATGATTTTGTAGGAATATCTTCAGATGTTGATTGGTGGCATTTTGCCAAAGGTTGGAATGAAAATAAAAAAGATTTTAGAAATACAGCTACTGAATACAGACTAACAAATGATATAGATTTTAAAGGAAAAAACTATGCAAATTACTGTATAGAAGGATATGGTTGCACCAATATGATAGTAGGATATAAAGATCCTATTTACAATGATAATTGGGAAATTATAGAAGATAATAGCTTTTATAATAAAATTTTTGACGGACAAAATTTTGCTTTAAAAAATATATTCATAGATACAAATGTGTTATCAGATTCTTTAAGATATGTTGGTATATTTGGAAATGCTAATGGTTCTGAATTTAAAAATATAATAATTGATTATAACGATAACTCTATTCTATCAAACTCAATGTATACTGGAGGTTTCGTAGGATATGCAAGTGGTGGCAGTAAATTTGAAAATATAGAGTTAAAAAATATCTCTAAAATCTCTACACAAAATAAAAACAATCTCTACGCAGGAGGTTTTATAGGATATGTTAATGGTGCTAACTTTAACAAGATTGATATAAAATCAATAGGAGAAATCAGCGGTATTAGCCTTGAAAATAGATCACATATTGGAGGTTTTGTAGGTGGAATTAACAATGGAAAATTTGAAAATATAAACATATCACAAATAAATAAAATTATTAATGATAAAACAACAAAAGCAACATATACGGGTGGTTTTGCCGGAGAAGTATGGGGAGGAAAATTTAGCAATATCGATATAAGACAAATTGATGAAATTAATGGAGGCTTTGTTACAGGTGGTTTTTCAGGTAATATAGGCTATGCTGATCTTGAAAATATAAATTTAGATATAAACAACATAACCTCCACTTTTACTACTTTACGCCATACTTATGCTGGCGGGTTTGTAGGAAGTATTGATTCTGGTGATACTTATTTTAAAAACATCAATGTGCGTGTTAAAAATGTAAAAAGCATTAGTCAAGATAACAAAGATGGCTCATTGGAAGAAGATTTTTTTGATACAGGAAATGCTTATGCTGGCGGGTTTGTAGGTTTTGCTAATGGAGGTGTTTTTGATAATATTAGCATAGAAGCTGAAAAAATAGAAAGCATTAATAACAACTCCATGGAAGGCACTCGTGCTGCAAGTGGTGGCTTTGCAGGAAAAATAGAAGGATATAGAAGTGATAATTTATCTCTTTCAAATATCACAATAAAAAATATTGACACTATTTCAGGCAAGATTGAAAAAGACAAAAGCGGAATGGTAAATGTTGGAGGTTTTGCAGGATGGATTCAAAAAGAAGGTAAAGGAAGTTTTTCTAACATAAGCATATATGATATAAAAAATATACAAGCTTATGGACAAAAAGACTTTGCCAATGCTGCTGGGTTTATCGGATATATTGAAGGGCGTTCAATGTTTCAAAAATTTAATTTAGATTTTAAAAATATATATTTATTTTTTGAAAATGACTCCCAAATACAATCTTTTGCAAGTGATGGTAAAAATTTAAGTGGAAAATTTATTAGTGCCTATAACGATAAAAATGTAAATTTAGCTTTTAAGAATATACATATTTATCATCATGAAAATGATTTTAATGATGTTTTTAGCGACTTAAAATTATGGAAAGATATGAAAATTAATATTCATACCTATAATGATGATAATAAAAATTTAAAATTTGAAGATTTTTTAAGTAAAGATAATACAATAGCAAGACCTATTATAGAACTACCAAAAAAACCAGATTTTTCAAATAAAATAGAAATTAATTACCCAAATATAGACAATATCATACAAGAAGAAGCCATCCTTGGTAAAGATGATTTATATGAAGATGTCATCAAAAATGAAATTCTAGCAGATCTTATCAATCAGCATTATAAAATATATATTGATGTTTTATTGGATATGTTAGCAGAAAAAGATTATAATCTAATGACAGAAGATGAAAAAGTAGATTTTGTGGCAAAATACTTCATCAAAGATACAGCAAATAATAAATCACAAGCCTTGAAGATAGTTCAAAGTTTAGATTTTATAATGGCTTATCAAAACAACGGATTAAATAATGCAAATAATGATAAATTTGAAGAAGGTGTAAAAGATTTTTATCAAAACAATATAAAATCAAATATAGACAAAACAATTGAGAAAAAAATAAGTATATTAGAAATTCTAAAAGGAGAGTTAAAAGATATAGTTTTAAATTCACAACAACTTCTAAAAGAATTGGAAAATATAAAATTACAACTTCAAATAGCAGAAAAATCTTATAATGACTATATAAAAAACAATTCTTCACTAGATCCTAATAAGCTAGCTCAATTACTTAAAAATATCAATATGCTAGAAAAACAACAAGAAACAATAGCTTCCAAATTAGGATTAGCAGAAATTAAAAATAAAATAGAATATCAACACAATAAAGGTAGTTTTTTAATAATGGGAGATTATCAATATGACTTATATAAACCTATTTTAGAAAGCATTGATCTAACACCTAGTATTCCTGTTGAACCTGATTTACCTTGGACTGATCTAACACCTAGTATTCCTAGCATTCCTACACTAGAAAACAATCAAGCAAAATCAAGTCTAAACAATAGTCAAAACTATCCTGCAATGATTAATGACAATATTGCTAATTTATTTTTATTTAATTCTTTAGGAGATGATTTAGTTAAAGATGAAATAATAATCAAAGAAATTGGGGAACTTGATATAGAAGCTCGTAAAAAAACTTGTATTGTAAGTGATGGGTTTAAAGCTATGAACCCTTGTGCTAATTAAAGAAAGTTAAATGCATAAGATTATTGTTTGCACCTTAATCTTAGCATGTGCTTTACGAGCTACAAATGACAATATAAAAATAATAGAATTATCCCCTGATAGAAATATACCACAAAACAAAGCTTTAAAAGAAAATTTAAAAACCGAACAAAATTATGAAAAATTTCAAGATGCTAGAGAAATCATAAATACACACCAAGAACATTATGAAAAAGAAATACTTACTCACTATAATTTTCACATCACAAACAAAGGAATTGATTTTGAAAATTTAGGAATTGAAGAAGAGGAATTACATAATCTCATATTAAATTATGAACAGAAAAAATTTAATATCCAAGATTTGCAAGATGTATCAAATATTGTTGCTTATTATTTCCAAGTTAATGGCTATCCTGCTGCAACAGTGTTTATTCCAAAACAAAATTTTGAAGATGGCAATATAGAACTAAACATTGCTTTAGGAGTATTTGGAAAACACATAATAGAAAACAAAACCTCGATCAAAGATCATTTCATAAAAGATAAATTAGATAAAAAACTTAAAGGTAGAATTATCTCCACTAAATTAATAGAAGATAGCGCATATAAAGTCAATGAAATGTATGGAGTACAAACCCTAGCAGGCTTACAAGCAGGAGAGAATGTAGGAGAAACTGATGTAGTTATAGAAGTAGTTCCTGATACTAAGGCCAATGTATTATTATATGCTGATAATTATGGTATTGAAAGTTCTGGCAAATATAGAATAGGCATCAGTATGGGATTTAATTCTATATTTAATATGGGAGATTATTATAATTTTTACTTACATTCAAGCAATGAAAAACAAATCAACTACGGGGCTAGTTATACTTTCTTTTTAGGAAATTTAAAAATTACTCCAAGTGTATCAAAAGGAAATTATTCCTTGGGAGAAGATTATGAAAATGCCGGATTTTATGGTACTTCTAGAAATTTCGGTATAGACTTTTCTTATCCTGTGTGGATTAATACTAATTCATCATTTTACTTTACTTCAAGTATTTATCATAAAATACTTAGTGATACAAGTGCTGGATTTTTAACTTTTAATAAGCATTCTAATGTAGGTAGCATAGGTTTAGAAGGTTTATTTAGAAATTTTCATAACACTTTTATTTATAGTACCAAAATTAACCTAGGCAAGGTCTATGACGATGGGGTTAATTTTTTAGGTACTAATTATAAAAATAATAGTAATGGCATGGGTTGGTTTAGAAAACTCAATGCTAGTTTGAATAATTATTATAGTATTAATGAGTATATTACTCATACTTTAAATATAAACTATCAAAAGGTATTAGGAAATTTTGAATTAGATTCTTCTGAAAGTTCATCTTTAGGTGGAGCTTATGGGGTAAGAGCTTATGATAATGGAGAGGGAAATGGAGATAATACCATAGTAGCTAACTTTGGTATAAGAATAAATATACCAAATACTAATTTTTATTTTACTCCTTTTTATGATGTAGGTTATGCTTGGTATGAAAAAGCTTCAGGGGATAGATTAGCAGATGAGCATTTTTTAGATGCTGTAGGCTTACAAATACTTTATAATAAAGCTAATGAGTATTATATAAAACTTGATGCAGCAAGAGCAGTTCATCAGTATAAATATGATGATGAACATAGAATGAAATTGTATTTAAGTGGAGGGGTGTATTTTTAACTACCACTTAGAAAATACACTCTAGTAGCTAAATCTTTAAAAGCTTTAGAGTGGATTAGACCTTGACAAGCCTTGGATTTTGAAGTACTTGCAAATTCGCTTTGACTAAAAGCATTTAAAGCCTCATCTAGTTGAGTTTTTATACTTTGATTTTTAGGATCTTTCAAAACTTGATTTTTTAAATCTGCTATATTTTGGGCTTTGCTTTTTTGAGCATTATCTACCATAAGTGCTAAAAGCAAAACACTTTCTTTATCTACAAAAAGCACTTTAAAACATTGCTCATCATTTCCTACACTAAAATCAAGTTCTTTGGTGGAATTTTGCAAATTTGATAAGTCTTCATTTTTTATATTTGTTACATTGCTCATTAAAGCTATATTTGAAAGACTTTCATTTTTTAATATATAAGCACTTATATCATTAATAAAAATTTTTAAATTTCCCAAAGCTTGAACTACACTTGCCTCATCTTTACTTGTGCTAAATTTTGGCAGAGCAACCGCAGCTAAAACTCCAAGTATAATTACTACAAACACAAGCTCTATAATAGTAAAAGCTTTTTTCATAATATGCCTTGTAAGTTTTTTACCTTAGGCTTTATAAGATCATCTTCTATATTTACAAATTCTTTACGCTCATAAGCCTCACAAGCTGCCCTTGCTATCATCAAAGCATTATCCGAACAATACTCAAGCGGAGCTAGCAAAAGCTCACATTGATAACTTTGACATAAATGCTCTATTTGACTTCTTAAGCTTAAATTTGCACTAGCTCCGCCTACTATACCAAAGCGTTTAAATTTATACTCTTTAAAAATTTTTTCTAACTTGTTTAAAATATGAGCTATGGCTGCTTTTTGAAATGCAAAGGCAATTTTACTTTTACGCTCCAAACTTAATTCTTCTTTTAAAATTTCCAAACGCACTTGGTTTTTAAGTCCTGAAAAACTATAAGCTAAATCTTTAGAATGAAGCAAGGGTATACTAAATTCTAAATCACTTTCTTTTACATTTTTAGCTAAATTTTCTATGATAGCTCCACCAGGATAGCCAAGATCCATCATTTTTGCTACTTTATCAAAGCTTTCTCCAAAACTATCATCGGTTGTTCTTGCTAATTCTGTGATTTTACCTTGCTCATTAATAAAAAGCACCATAGTATGCCCACCACTTACAAGCAACACACCCATATCAAAATTAGCTTTTTTATCTAAAAACATAGAATAAATATGCCCTTTTAGATGATTAATCGCAATGAGCGGTAAATTTAAACTAATAGCAAGCATTTTAGCCATAGCTACTCCACCTATCAAACTCACACTAAGGCCAGGTTCATTTGTAACTGCTATGGCGCAAAGTTTATCAAAGTATTTTTGGCATCTTTTTAAAATCTTAGGTAAAGCTTCACTATGTAATCTTGCGGCAAGCTCGGGCACCACCCCTCCATAAGCACTATGGGCATTTTCTTGAGAAATTTTTGTATGAAAGATACACTCAAAGCTATTTTTATTAATGATAGCAATAGAACTATCATCACAAGAGCTTTCTATGGCAAGAATCAAATCTCTCATTGAAATTCCACTAAAATCATACCGATAAATTTGTCTTTTTGTTCTGCTTTTTCTATGGCTTTTGCAGGTATATTTGCTTTTTTAATTTCTTTAAAATTAGTCTTTCTTTCTAAAACTTGATCGGCTAAATTTGCATTCTTTAGCTCATAAAATTCTACTCTGTAAATTTTTCTTTTTTTATCTAAAGAATAACGGCTTTGCATTTGGTTTTTGCTTATAACAATATCACTTTCATCAACACCTCTATCAAAACCTATAACATTAACTCTTACACCTGCTATAGAAGGTATTTTAAAATTATCTTTTACCATAATTTTTTGAGCAAAATTTGTTTGTATATTTTTTCCATCTACTATCACTTCAACACTATCTAGAGCATTTGAAAATTCAAAATATTCAGGATACAATCTTGTTTGCAAGCGATTGCCATAATTGATTGAATATGAGTTAGCATTGGAAATTACTGCAGTAATCTCATTACTTGCTTCATAATTTAAAGCTTGATTAATAGGAAAAGGTAAAAAATTTATAGCACTAGCAGGTTTATCAAGATAAAGTAAAATTTTATCATTAAAAAGTTTTACCTCTAAAGGCTTTTCAATAGCTCTATAAACTCCATTTGGAGTTAAATCGAAAGTTCTTTGAAATTCTATATTTGCCTTTTTTAGATAATACTCCACCGCCAAAAGATGATAATATACTCTTAAATGCGTTGGTAAATTTTTGCTCGCTTCATTAGCAAAAGCTGCTTTGTGATTTGACACCACAAAATAAGTTAAAGCCTTTAGCATATCTTTATCATTGCTTTCTTGGGTTTTGGTATTTTTTAAATGATATTGATGTTCTTCTTTAACCAAAGCTTTATTGATATTTTCCACCGCCTCTTTAGCAATATTTTCCAAATCTGCATATTTAGTAGAATTTACCTCACTTTGATCAATAATACTAGTATTGCCCCAGCGATTTGGATTTTTATCTTTGCTTTCATATTGAGGTCTATAAAATCCACTTCCATCGTGCAAATTTATAACCATATTTACCTCAGGTTCCAAAATAAGCTTTTTTATGCGCTCTATAGTGTGAAAATCAGGATCGTTTTCATCTATATGGGCAAATTTTCTATTTAAATCTCCAAAATTTCCTCTATTTCTAGCAATAATACTTTCAAAAGCTAAATTTGGTGCGACAATAATTTTACCTTTAGTGATATTATAATCACTCAAAAGCAAACTAGCAGCATGAAACCCACCTGGCTCGTCTCCTTGTATACCTCCAAGGATTAAAACCGTATTATTATCATCTAAACTTTTTCCATTTTCTTTAACGCTAAACTCTAAAGCAAAAACCACATTTATAAAAATCAAAATACTTAAAAAATATCTCACTTCATTTCCTTATCTAAATAAAGCCTAACTTGCTTATCATACTCAAAAACATCTTCAATTTGGTTAATCTTTGGCACACCAAAATAATCCAATGCTTTAAAAATACCCTTGGCTATGTCTAAAAACTGCGCTTTTTGGGCTAAAAATTGATACACCATATATTCATTTGCACTATTTATAATCACACCCAAGTCAGGCTTTTTCAAAAGCTCATCTTTAAGTGAAAATATAGGATATTTTTTTAAACTAATTTTTTCAAATTTTAAACTTGGCATAGCTAACAAATCCAAATTTTCTATAAAGCTTTGTTCATGCTCATCTAAAATAGCTTGAGCTATAGACAAACGCATATTTGCATGAGAAAAATATGCACTCATACCACCATCTTTAAATTCACATAAAGCATGCACTAAAGACTTTCTTTCTATCAAAGCATCTATTTGTTTAATACCATAAAGATGATAAGCTTCGATGATTTCAAAAAGTTTATTACACATGCTAGCACTATCTATGGTGATCTTAGCTCCCATGCTCCAGTTAGGATGCTTAAGAGCTTCTTTTACGCTAACATTTTTTAAATCTTTGATTTTATAATTATAAAAAGCCCCGCCACTTGCCGTGATAAAAAGCTTTTTAATATCTTTTCTTTTATCTATCAAGCACTTTAGTGCTGCATGTTCGCTATCTATGGCTTTAATCTTAGAAGTGTCAAAAAATTTCCCTGCTACTACTAAGCTTTCTTTGTTTGCCAAGGCTAAAATTTTACCAAGCTTTTGCACCATAAGACTTGAACTTAAGCCTGCAAAACCTACTATAGCATTTACCACTAAAGAACTTTTGCACTCAGCTATCATCGCTTTTAAACCCTCTTGACCACAAAAAATCCTATCATGATCAACTAAGGTTTTATCTTTTTCATCTTGTATACATACAAATTTAGGCTTAAAAAGAGCTATTTGCTCATTTAAAAGCTTGATATTTTTACCGCAAGATAAGGCTTCTATGTTTATGTTTTTTTCTTTAGCAATAAAAAGAGTATTAACTCCTATACTTCCCGTGCTTCCAAGTACGATCATACTAAAGTTGCCATTACAAATGCTGCAATGATAACAGCATCAATTCTATCTAAAACTCCCCCATGCCCTGGGATTAAATTACCACTATCTTTAATACCTGCTTGTCTTTTAAAATAACTCTCAAGCAAATCCCCTATCACAGCAAAAATAGCTACGATTAAAGATATATAAATACTTTTTACCAAGCTAAATTCAAAAGAGCCTATGATGGTTCCTAAAATCCCCGCACAAACAATGCCACCTACAACACCTTCTAAGGTTTTATTTGGACTTGTTAGAGAAAAAGCTCTCTCGCCAATTAGTTTTCCTATAAAATACGCCCCACTATCGCAAGCAACGACAATCACTATAAGCCAAAATAATACAAACATACCCTCATAACTTAATACTTGATAAAGCATTAAAATAGGTAAAGTAGGATATATATAAGGCATAAGTTCATTTAAATTTTCACTTTTTTTATAAACTAAATATCCTAAAATCAAAATCAAAGCCAAAAGGCCTATAAAGAAAGGTTTATCTAAAAATGCTCCTATTGCAAAAACACACAAAGCTACAAAAACACTTGCATGTTTGCTTTTAAACATAGTTTTTGCTTCATTAAATGCCAAAAACAATAAAACACCAAAAATCGCAAAATTAATCAAAAAATTATCCACCAAAGCAACAACAGCTATCACAGCTATCATCACAATAGCACTAAGAATTCTTGTCTTTGAAAACATTTTTATCCTTTCTATATACTTAAATCAAGCAAATGAGAACTTTTTTTAACTACTTCTTGCCCCTCTTGTTCATCTTCATCTTCTTGCTCTTGTTCTTGATGATGTTTAGAATGCTTTTTTTCTTCCTCTTGCCTTTCTTTTACTTCATCGCTTACTTCATGAGTTTGATTAACTTTTTCAAGTTTTTCAACCGCCTTTTCTTTTGCTTGAAATTCACTCATATTTACCAAAGTTGCAAAAGAATCTTTTGCCAATTCATTACTAGCTTGTGCTGAATGTACTGGTGCATTTTGGTTAGCAAAATGAATACCACCTATGGGACTTATAGGCATACTTACTCCTTTAAAACGCTTAAAGTCTTATAATTTGTATAATTTACAAAAGCCTTTTCTTTTATTTTTACAAAATTCTTACTAGTATAATCGACCAAATAAACTCCAGAACTTAGCTTGGAAAATTCCACACAAAGCTTTGCTGCAAATTCTAGCACTAATTGACTTATTTTTAATTTATTTGAAGTAATGATCACATGTGCACTAGGATAATCTTTCACATGCAGCCAAATATCATCTTTTTTAGCTATTTTTAACAAGTATTCATTAGCTTTTTCATTGCGTCCTACGCTGATTTTAAACTCATCAAAATAAAAGCTACTAACCCCTGCATTTAGTTCCTCTTTTTTTGTTTTTTTCATTTTTTTAGGCATTAAAACTTCTAATTCTCTCAAAGAGGTGCTTTTAGCAATTAAGTCTTTTAAATTTATTAAAAAATCAAGTTTTTCACTTAAAATTTCTCTTTCTATATTGATATTTTTAGCCTTTTGTTTTAATTTTTTTGCCATTTTATAAAATTCATTCGCACTGTTTTTAGGAGTATCTTCGAGCTTAAAAGCAAGCTCATTTGCATTAAAATCTTGCAAAATAAATTCTCTTTGATAATCTTTTAAAGAATTTAAATTAGCAAACAAAACATCTGCTTTTTGGCTTAATTCTTGAGCTTTTTTTAATAAATTACTTTCTTGTTCTAAATTTTCTATGCTCTCTTTAAGGGTAAAGATTTTTTTATCTATATTTAAAAGTTTATTTTCTTTTATATCTTTTAGGCGATCTTGCTGTAACTTTTTAGCACTTTCTTTAAAATACACATTAAAATCATCAATCTTTACAAATTCTTCTTTGATCTCATAAGCTTTTAAAGCTTGGAGTTTTTCGCCTATTTTTACAACGCGGTAGCTTTTATCTATATGACGCAAAGCTTCTATGATGATATCATCAGTGTCTGTGATGATTACATTAGTGTTTTTTCCTGTAAATTCAAAATAAATCTTAGCCCCATAAGCTTTGTAAGATTTTTCTGATAAAACTTCAAAAGATAAAATTCTATTATTTTCTAATACTTCTAAATTTAAAATCTTTGCGTTTGAAAAGTATTTTTTTAGCATAAAATCAAAAGGTGCATTATAGACTTTTGCTTGGAGTTTATCTTGGTAAATTCCACTTTTTCCACGCGTTAAGTCTAGTATAAAAGCTTGATGATCTAAGCTAAGCTCTAAGATATTATCATCAAGGCGTTTGAGATAATTTAGTCTTTGAAATTGTTTAAAATAATCTTTTATTTGTATTAAATCTGTATATTTCATAAATGTATTATAAAATATTTTGATGAATTTATGAGGTTTTTATGAGTGAAAAAATTCCCTATCCTTGTGTGATTTTATGCGGAGGAAAATCTTCGCGTATGGGAGAAGATAAAAGCTTATTACAAGTAGATAATAAAAACTTAACTCTTTATCAATATGAAAAAATGTCAAGGATTTTTAATCAAGTTTTTATTAGCAGCAAAAAAGATAAATTTCATCAAAAAAACTTAGCACTTATTTTAGATGAGGATTTAAACAACTACTCTCCACTCATTGCCTTAAATTCCATACTTAAACATTTTAAAAATACCTATGTATTTATCCTTAGCGTGGATACTCCAAACATAAACAAAGAAAGTTTTTACAAGCTTTTTGATCATCTAAAATCACAAAATATACTCTTAGCAAGCACAAAAAAACACAAGCATTATTTATGTGGATTTTACCATAGTAGGAATTTTGAAAAAACTTTGCAATTTTTACAAGAAAACAATCACAAATTAGCCCTTTTTTGTGATACAATGAAAGCAGAATTTATAGAATTTGAAGATGATAATGAGTTTATAAATTTAAATTATTTTAAAGAATATAAAAAGTGGCTTCATGAAAAGGACAATTCTACCTATACTATGTGCTTTTAGTGCTTTAGCAAATGAGGATTTATTCAATCAAGCCTTAGAATATGAAAATCAAGGTAAGTACAAAAAAGCTATGCAAATTTATAAAAGCTTAGCTTTAAAAGAAAAACAAAAAGAAGCAAGTTTAGAAAAGTCTTTTAATTTTGAGCAAAATACATCCAAAGAGAAAAAATTAGATGATATTAATCCAAAAAATGAAGCTTTAGCAAACTACCTTGGCACAGAAAAATCATACAATCCTTTTGGTATTAGCACGCATAATCTTAGCTATTTTATGCCTGTTTCTTATAGTTTTAGCAAGAGAGATTATAAAAGCACTGAAACTAAATTTCAAGTAAGCCTTAAAAAAACTCTTTTTGAAAATCTTTTGGGTTTAAATGAAAGTTATAACATAGGCTATACACAAATTTCATGGTGGCAACTTTATAAACATTCTGCTCCTTTTAGAGAAACAAACTATTTACCTGAATTTTTTATCAACTTTCCTATAAGCGGACATGGTGCTTTTGAGAATTTAAAAGATATACGCATAGGCTTATTACATGAATCTAACGGGCAAAATGATCCAAAATCAAGATCATGGAATAGAATTTATCTAAGTAATGCATGGTTTTTTGGCGATTTTATGTTCATACCTAGAGTTTGGCTAAGAATTCCTGAAAAAAGTTCAGAAGATGATAATCCTGATATAGAAAAATATTTAGGTAATTTTGATATTAATCTTGCTTATACCCAAGATGATTATTTTATCAATATATTGTGGCGTAATAATTTAAATTTTGCTAATAACCGCGGTGCAGTAGAAATAAGCGGAGCTTATAAAATTTCTAACAATGGCTTATATATTTACACTCAGTATTTTAACGGATATGGTGAGAGTCTTATTGAGTACAATAAATCTTCAAGCAGACTTTCAAGTGGAATATTGTTAATGTATTAAAATGGAAAAATTTTGCTTTATTAAGTTTATCATTAATAATGAAAAGTCTTTTAAAAGATTGTGCGATTTGTTTAATTATATCAAAATCTTAAAAGATGAGAATTTACAAATAGAAGATTTATACACAGATAAAAGTATATATAATTTTTACAGCAAAAAAGAATTAGAATATTTCTCAAGCAAAGATTGTTGGGAGTTTGATGATATTTTTGACTGCATAGGAAATGGAGAATACTATTTTCACTCCATAGAAAAAATAGAGGAAAATATCGCCAAATTGTATTTTTACCCCATTTCTTTTCCTTATGGTGGAGTTGAACCTATAATCGAGTTTATAAAATCATTTCAAATGAAAATTCTTACAATTGATTGTGGTTATATGGAAGAATTTGAATATTAAAAGCCTTTTTAGACTTTTAATATTTTAAATTAAGAAAAATGCTATAACACTACCCAAGATAAGCAAAGAGCCATTAAAGCATAAAAAGGTTGGTATACAAGTATCTTTTATATGATCACCTTGCTTATCTGCATTAAGCCCTACACTCACTCCCAAAGTCGTTTCACTAGCAGGTGATCCTGCATCTCCCAAAGCTCCAGCAACACCGATGATAAAAATAATCGCAGCAGGTGAAAAACCAAGTTCTATACATATAGGACAAAATAAGGCAGCGATGATAGGAATAGTACCAAAAGAACTGCCTATACCTATAGTGATTAAAAGACCTATAGCTAGCATAATAAAAATAGCTAAAAAGTGACTTTGCTCCATAAAAGGCACGCTTGTTTTTACAAGCTCAGCTATACCTCCACTTTGTTTTAAAACCTCTCCATATCCTGAAGCAACAAGCATTACAAAAGCTATATAACCCATGATTTTAAGCCCATCATCAAAAACTAAATTAACTTTGTTATACTCTACTCCACCCAAAATTACCATCAAAACAAAACCTAAAAGCCCTGATAAAGGTAAATTGTGCGTCAAAATTTGTAAAATCAAAGTCAGCCCAAGACCAGCTAAAACACCCCATTCTTTTTTACTCATTTTTAGATTTTCAAAGTCCATTTTGCTAATTTGTTCTTCTTGATATTCTCTTGGTTTAGCATAAAATACAAACACAGCTAAAAACAGACCAACTAGCATACAAATAGCCGCAAAAGCCATAGTTTGAGAAACTTCTCCTAGGCTAATTTGCACCCCATTTGAATTTAAATTATCCACAAGCAAAGTTTGAAAAATAAGCCCAAAACCTAAAGGCACCACCATATAAGGTGTGGTAAGTCCAAAAGTTAATGCACAAGCTATGGCTCTACGATCTATTTTTAATTTATTAAAAAGTTTCAACAAAGGTGGAATTAACAAAGGTACAAAAGCTACATGGATAGGGATTAAATTTTGCGAAAAACAAGCAATAAGTGCCAAAGAAAGTATAAGTAAGTATTTTTTATGTGAAATATAATGCGAAACTATTTTAATCAAATATGCCGTTAGATTAGTTTTTGATATAGCAGCAGCCACCGCTCCAAGCAAAATATAACTTAGTGCTGTTTGCAAATTCCCTTGCATACCATCGATTAAAACCTTCATAGAATCCATCATAGCTTGTGGAAGTTGGGTAAAAAAATCCACTAAACTTAAATGCTCCATATGCATAAATTTAGACCAAATGCCTACAAAAAGCCCAGAAAGCAAAACACTAAGCAAAACATTAAACCTAAAAAAACACAAAAGCGTCATTAACAAAACACCTATAAATACCGGATTAATTAAAAGCATTACATTCCTTAAATCAAAATAATTGCACATTTTAAATAATTTTCTTTAAAATACTATTTAAGTTTAAAAAATTTAAGCAAAAATTGCAAAATAAAAGCATAAAATGATAGTTTTTACTTTAAAAAAGGATACAAATGAGAAGTGATGCAATCAAAAAAGGACACTTAAAAGCACCAAATCGCTCTTTACTTAGAGCATGTGGCTTAAATGATGAAGATTTTAATAAGCCTTTTATAGGTGTGGCAAATAGCTATATAGATATCATCCCAGGACATTTTTTCTTAAATGAATATGCAAAAATCATTAAAGATGAAATCCGAAAAAATGGCTGTATTCCTTTTGAATTTAACACCATAGGTGTTGATGATGGTATAGCTATGGGGCATGATGGTATGCTTTATTCTTTACCAAGTCGTGAAATCATCGCAAACTCTATTGAAACAGTGATGAATGCACACCAACTTGATGCACTAATTTGTATCCCAAATTGTGATAAAATCACTCCAGGTATGCTCATGGGGGCTTTAAGAGTTAATGTGCCGACTATTTTCGTTAGTGGTGGACCTATGAAAGCAGGAGTAAATAAACATGGAGAAAAAATCAGTCTAAGTTCTGTTTTTGAAGCAGTGGGAGCTTATGAGGCTAAAAAAATCAATGAAGAGGATTTAAAAGATATAGAATGCAAAGCTTGTCCTAGCGGTGGATCTTGCTCGGGTATGTTTACTGCAAATTCTATGAATACTTTATGCGAGGCTATGGGTATAGCACTAGAAGGAAATGGAACTATTTTAGCACTTAGCAAAGAAAGAGAAGAGCTTTTAAGAAAAGCTGCGCGTAGAATTTGTGAAATTGCACTAGATGAGCGTTTTAAAATTCGTAATATTATTACTAAAAAGTCCATTAACAATGCTTTAGTTGTTGATATGGCTATGGGTGGAAGCTCAAATACTATCTTACATATGCTTGCTATTGCTTATGAAGCAGGTGTAAATTTGGATATAAAAGAGCTCAATCACATCGGCGCTAATGTGGCCCATATAGCCAAAATCGCTCCATCTTTAAACACAATATATATGGAAGATATACACAAAGCAGGTGGAGTAAGTGCAGTAATAGCTGAAATAGCCAAAAAACCAGGCCATATTTTAGAACTTGACACTCTAGATATTAGTGGAAAAACTTTAAAAGATCGCATTGAGAATGCTGATATTAAAGATGAAAACATTATAAAAAAAATAGACAATGCCTATTCAAATGTAGGTGGGCTTGCTATACTTTTTGGGAATTTAGCTGAGCAAGGCTGTGTGATAAAAACTGCAGGTATTATGGGCGAGCGTAAATTCAAAGGAAAAGCAGTTTGTTTTAACTCTCAAGAAGAAGCCATTAAAGGCATTATAAAAGGTAAAGTTAAAGAAGGCGATGTGTGCGTGATACGCTATGAAGGACCAAAAGGCGGACCTGGCATGCAAGAAATGCTTAGTCCGACTTCATTACTCACAGGCATGGGGCTTGGTGCTAAAGTTGCACTTATAACAGATGGTCGTTTTAGCGGAGCTACAAGAGGACTTAGCATAGGCCACATTTCTCCTGAGGCTGCAGAAGGTGGACTTATAGCGCTTTTAAAAGATGGTGATGAGATAGAAATTGATGTAGATACTTACAGCATCAATGCAAATTTAGCCCAAGATGAAATTGCTAAACGCAAAGCAAATTTTAAAATGCCTTATAAGCAAATAAATTCAAGATGGCTTAAAATGTATCAAAAGCTTGTTAGTAATGCTAGCAAAGGCGGGATTTTAGACTTAGAATAATTTTCTTAATTTCTTAAAGAAATTAAGAAATATCTTTTAAATGTAAAACAAAATATGAAAAATTATGTTAAAGTGGCCGGGAGAAAGGGATTCGAACCCCTGGAGGTGTGACCCTCAACGGTTTTCAAGACCGCCGCTTTCGACCACTCAGCCATCTCCCGTAAAAGAATAAAAATATCAAGTATTAACATCGCATTGGAGGCGACATCCGGATTCGAACCGGAGATCAAGGCTTTGCAGGCCCATGCCTTACCGCTTGGCTATGTCGCCTTGAGTTACCAAAAAGTGGTGCCCGAGGCCGGACTTGAACCGGCACGGAAGAAAAATTCCGAGGGATTTTAAGTCCCTTGTGTCTACCAATTCCACCACCCGGGCGGGTGATAATGGAGCGGGAAACGAGATTCGAACTCGCGACCCCAACCTTGGCAAGGTTGTGCTCTACCCCTGAGCTATTCCCGCATTAAAGTTGAAATTATACTTATTAAAACTTAAATGCACATAAAAAATATAAAAACTACATATGTTTTCAAAAAGATAAAAAATTTTTATTTTTTTCTAATTATTTTATAAGTAAAATACCCGGCCAAAAAATAACTAAAAAGGAACAAGTATGTTTAAATTTAACAGTTTATCTAATAAATTGACAACAATAGCCTGTTTTTTAATAGCTATTATACTAATAGTTGTTAATATGATTAGCTATTATCAATCTAAAGAAAGCACTAGTTATTATCTAGAAGAAATTCAGAAAAAAACTATGTTTGATGTTAATTCAGCATACAATATATATTCTGGAGCAAAAAGAGATGCCATTGCTTCTATTGTTAAATTTGTAGAAAAAAATCCAAGGGTTAATTCTGGCGAACTATTTGATATATTAGAAACAGTAAAAGAAGCAGCTGGCTTTAATGTAGTATATATTGGATTTAATGACGATGGAAAATTATATCAATCTAACAGAATTATTAGAAGTCCTGAAGAAACCGGATTTGATGCAAGAACAAGGTCATGGTATCAAGAGGCCAAAAGCGTGGGAAAACTTGTAGTATCAGATCCTTATAAAAGCATAGAAGATGACTCTATAACAGTTTCTTATACGGCTCCAATATATTCCAATGGAAAACTCTTGGCAGTAGTTGGAGGTGATTACAACCTGCATACTTTTGCAAAAGATGTATTAATAATGGGTCGC
>NZ_JAKMSF010000067.1:0-512 GCF_025772505.1 Campylobacter sp. CNRCH_2016_3089 | reverse complement strand
TATTTTCTAATTAATTCGTTATTTAAATCATTATAATTTATTTTTGTATCATCTATATAAGCTGCAGGGTTAAAAAGAGAATTGATTTCATTTTGAAGCATGCCTTGAGATAGTTTTAATATAAACCCACCCAAACTAAAAACAAAATAATCATAAAAATACTCATCATCAAAAGTAATCAAATAATCTTTACTTTTTCTATCTTGCCTAGCCAAATAATCTAACATAGTAAGCAATAAGGAATTTTTCTTAATTAAACGATTATTTTTAAAACCTTCTACTTGTCTTTGAGTGATTATTCCTAAATTACCCAATTCTTCATAAAATTCATCATCAAATGCATAAGGTTTTATGCCATTATCTTTATAAATTTGGTCTATATAATCTTGGATTATTCTTACATTTTCACTATGAATTTCTTTTACATAAGATAAGATTTGTTCTTGGTTTAGTATAGTTGTATTTTTTTCTATTTTACATTGATATTCTAGGTTTTTTGGGTTTGTTATATG
>NZ_JAKMSF010000066.1:0-519 GCF_025772505.1 Campylobacter sp. CNRCH_2016_3089 | reverse complement strand
ACTAATACAATAAAAACTATAATAGAAATTCTTTTTGATATTTTAAGCAATTTTTTTACCTTTAAAGTTAGTATTATTTATTATAGCATTATTAGATACAATACTTTATATTACTAGGTGTATGACATTTTCTCAATCATTTCTTTACTCCATCCTTTAGGAAGATTTTTTATACTAGGATAATATGGTTTTAAAAGTTCAAAGAAAACTTCTTCGTGGTATCTACTTATTTGAAAATAGTATTTGCCTAGAGTAGAGGGGGTGTAAAACTCATCCTTTTGGTTGTTTTTTTTAGTGTATCGAATATTAGGTATTTTAATATAATTATATTTATATTTAATTCCAAATTTTATTTCATCATTGTATTTTAATCTGTCTATAGTTTTTGAATGCAAATTATTTGGAAAATAATCATCTAGATTAATCTCAAAAAACCCATTATAATTAAAACTATAATCAAAATAATCCACAAAATAACTACCTCTTTTTTCAAATCCCATGCCAAATATTTCTTTTTCG
>NZ_JAKMSF010000065.1:0-524 GCF_025772505.1 Campylobacter sp. CNRCH_2016_3089 | reverse complement strand
TTCCAATATCTCTTCTCTTATTTTTTTATCAAAGATATAAATTCCACCATAATTACTTGCAAGAGTTTCTAATTCACTTGCTTTATTTTCTTTAAAAGCGCATGCACTTAAAGATACTAAAGAAAATAAGCTTAGAATTATCATTGTGATTTTCATTTGATACTCCTTTTTAAAATTAATTTTGGAAAATTATCTTACTTTACTTTGAAAAATTATTTTTCTTTGTATTTATTTAAAGACAGTAAAGTCAAATTTTCAAATATATTTTGATCATTTTTGATGATATTTTGCAAGGCATTTTGCAAATAAGTCATAAAAATATCTTCTTCCATCTCTTTAAATACAGGCGAATACAATTCTTTAGTAATTAATTTTAACACAACAAGATTAATTAGTTTTGTATCTTTAATAAGCGGAATTTTTGAAATAACTGTTTGAAAATCATCTATATTTAATTTTTGGAAATTATCATTTAGTATTGTTTTTTTACGATTTTGTGATAATTCATTTTGCAATTTATCTAA
>NZ_JAKMSF010000064.1:0-547 GCF_025772505.1 Campylobacter sp. CNRCH_2016_3089 | reverse complement strand
AAAATACATCTTAATGAAAGAAGTAGAAGGCGAGCCTAATATTTATAAAAACGCTCTAATCTATTATTATATACTCAATGCCGATAATCCAAATTCTCAAATCATACAATATCTAGTCAATCGTGGAGCTAAATTTGAAGTGCATAATGAAGGATTTTCCGGTAGAACTCCTATGCATTTTTGGGTTATGCAAAATAATTATGAATTATTAGAACTAGCTATTAAAGGAGGGGCTAATGTAGATATGCAAACCCGACTTATTCAAGAGAGTGAATACAATGAAACTCTTTTATTTGAAGCTGTAAGCGAACCTGAAACTTATAAGGTTACAAAGCTTTTAATTGAACTTGGAGCTAATGTAAATTTTGTCACCCCAACCACCCCTTTAGATATCGCAAGAGGATCTAGAAATAAAAAGCTTTTAAAAGATGCAGGAGCAATGACTTCAGAACAACTTGATAAAAAATACAATATATACTGGGATAGCAAAGAGTGTGAAAAAGATAAAAGCTATATGGAAAAATACTGTAAACTTTTAAACGATGCT
>NZ_JAKMSF010000063.1:0-560 GCF_025772505.1 Campylobacter sp. CNRCH_2016_3089 | reverse complement strand
AAGATATCAACAACATCAACATCGATTCAAAACCCTATTTATTAAAAGCTTTATATTTTTGTGAAGATTATGTTTTATATGATAAAGATAAGCAAGCTTTATTTGATGAAAACACAATAAAAGAATTAGAATTTAACTCTAGTTTTTATACTATCTTTATCTCTCATAAAAACAAACTAAATGATACTTACTTAAATGCAAGAAAAGAACTTTATAAAAGTATTGATGAATTTAAAAGACTTGGTTTTAAAGATTTAGAACATGCTTATCAAACTTATATGAGTTCTTTTATTATCAATGAAGAATTAAATAACAAAGATAAAACAATCAATAAAAATGAAAATAAAGAAATAAATAAAAACTTAAATCAAAAAAGTAATACAAAAGAAAGTATAAATTTCAAAGAACTTTCTTTAAATTCAAATCAAGAAAACAATACAAAAGAAAATACAGATACTATAATAAAAAATACAAATTTTAACAATGAAACTTCTTTAAAAATAAAACAAAGCAATATCATTATAGATGATATAAAAGAAGATTTTAAGATTGTATCTAAT
>NZ_JAKMSF010000062.1:0-561 GCF_025772505.1 Campylobacter sp. CNRCH_2016_3089 | reverse complement strand
GCCAAAGCCATCAATGAAAACATCACTAAAACTAAAAATGCATTAGAACAAGATGCTAAAGCAGTAGAACAATCAGTTGATACAGCTAAAGAAATAGAAGGTGGTAATCTAACAGCAAGAATAACAGCAATTCCTGCTAATCCTCAATTAATAGAATTAAAAAATGTATTAAATGATATGCTTGATGTATTACAAGCAAAAGTTGGTTCTAATATGAATGAAATCAATAGAGTATTTGATAGCTATAAGGCATTAGACTTTACTACTGAAGTTAAAAATGCTAAAGGTGGAGTTGAAGTAACCACTAATGTATTAGGTCAAGAAATAGTAGCTATGCTAAGACAATCATCTGAATTTGCTTCTTTATTAGCAGATGAGAGTGGTAAATTACAAAGTGCTGTTAAAGACTTAACAGATTCTTCATCTTCTCAAGCTTCTTCTTTAGAAGAAACAGCAGCAGCATTAGAAGAGATTACTTCTTCTATGCAAAATGTATCTCATAAAACTAGTGAAGTTATTGCTCAAAGTGAAGAGATTAAAAATGTTACTTCTATAATAGGT
>NZ_JAKMSF010000061.1:0-571 GCF_025772505.1 Campylobacter sp. CNRCH_2016_3089 | reverse complement strand
GGCATCGTTTAAAAGTTTGGAGCATTCATCACGATATTTACCCAATAAATCAAAGTCAGTTTTTCCATCAATTTCACAATGAGAAGAATCATATGCTGGTAAATTATATTTTTTTCTAATTTGCTCTGAAGTCATTGCTCCTGCATCTTTTAAAAGTTTTTTATTTCTAGATCCTTTTGCATTATCTAAAGGAGTTCTTGGGGTAGCAAAATTTACATTAGCTCCTAGTTCAATTAAAAGCTTTGTAACCTTATAAGTTTCAGGTTCGCTTACAGCTTCAAATAAAAGAGTTTCATTGTATTCACTCTCTTGAATAAGTCGGGTTTGCATATCCACATTAGCCCCTCCTTTAATAGCTAGTTCTAATAATTCATAATTATTGCATCTGGCCCAAAAATGCATAGGAGTCCAACCAAAGTCATCTTTATGCACTTCAAATTTAGCTCCACGATTGACTAGATATTGTATGATTTGAGAATTTGGATTATCGGCATTGAGTATATAATAATAGATTAGAGCATTTTGATAAATAATGCTATTTCCTTCTACTTTTTTCATTAAAATATATTTA
>NZ_JAKMSF010000060.1:0-594 GCF_025772505.1 Campylobacter sp. CNRCH_2016_3089 | reverse complement strand
TTATATTAAATCATAAGGAAAGTATTTATATAAAGCTAATCTTATTTTGTTTAATCATTCTGGCACGATTGATAAGAGCATAAAGGGCTAGAAATTCATCGTTAATTATTCTTTCAAAAGTTTCACTGTATCTATCCCATCAAACTCAATACTTCTGTATTCTATAATTTCTGCTTTAGCATTAGTGATAAAAGAAATATATTTATCTCTTTGTTTATCGTGTTTAATACCTGCTCGTGTTGGTTTAGGTGCTTCATCATACCAAATCACTTCTAGATTTTCTTCTTTGATGATTCTTAGTGCTACTTCTTTTGTTAGATATTCTTTAATGTCCTTGATATCATGATATTTATGCCAATAATTTTCTTGCAACATTTTATCAATAGCTTCTTTTTCACTATCAAAAGAATAGTTAAGACTAACACTCCCCCTTTCTCCAACATAGAAAGTTTCATATTTATTATTGTTAGGATTAAACCACATAGTAAGATGATATTCCCCTAAATGTTTATAAGAAGGATACCAAGTTGTATCAATCAACTTTTCTTCTTCTATAATTAGTTCTGCTTGTTCTCTTGTCATTTTCTATCCTTT